>CAMNFW010000037.1 GCA_946537565.1 uncultured Ruminococcus sp.
AGACTCGTCCACTCGCCGGCGCATTTCCTCATAGGGCACGCCGAGATTTTCCAGAGCGAAGGCAACGTCCTCCTCAACTATTGAGGATACGATCTGATTGTCGGGATTCTGAAAGACCATTCCGGCACGCTGACGGAGCTGGAAAAGCTTTTCCTCGTCACGGGTGTCGATACCGCCGACAGTGACGGTGCCGCTGGTGGGCAGAAGGATAGCGTTCATATGCTTGGCGAGGGTAGATTTGCCGGAGCCGTTGTGACCGAGAACGGCAATAAACTCGCCTTTTTTAATGTCAAGATCAATACCCTTAAGCACCTCGTCAGAAGCGTTTTCGCTGCTGCCGTTATAGCTGAAGTGAAGGTCTCGTATTTCGATAAAATTATCCATAAATATCAGATACTCCAAAGAGGGAAAGTTGATAAACAATTCACAATAAAAGCCTGTTAATATAAATTCCGGATTTTTTCACTCCGGTAACACAGCCTGATGAGCAGCAGATAATTTCCGGGATATACTGAGGAGCCGTTCAGGAGACGGTTGGCTGTTCATTAGTTTATTGCTGCGGTCGAGGCTATATGAAGGGATTCTTCCTTTGTGGGAGTTTTTATCATGACGGTATATTCAATATTATCGTCCGCAAAAGCACCCAGCCAGATGTTGTGATAGTCAGGGTCAGGTTCTTGCGAACCGGCTTCTAATGAATAGTCCGGAAGGAGAGTATTCATGCCGTGAGCATAAAAATCCTTGCCGTCCTTTTCCATAAAGAATATCTCAGGGTAGATATCGAAAGCAAGTCCCTTTGCAATAACAGCTGCATCGAAATCCTCAGCATTTTCCTCAGTGCGGTCAGCGCTGGTGAAGGAGAGGGCAGCTCTGTAAAATGAACGTCTTGTGCCGTCATATTCAATACCCAGACCGGCAAAAGCTTTGATAGTATTTTCGGTTTTAGCTTCCGGGATAAGCTGAGTGAATGTCTCGTCCTCTTCTTCCTGGCTCCAGTCGTTTCCTGACATAAATAAAATGATAATGCTCTTGTCCTCATTCTGGAATCTTTTTAATGAACCGGAGGCTAATTCTGTGACATCGGAGGGAACATAGAGCGAGACCTTGCCGTCTGTGATCTGATGCCAGTCATCGGGAACTGTAAACTCCGGTATTGGCTGAGCAGTGAGATCAACGGCTTTTTTAGCGGTTTCTTTTATAAGACTGACTGCTTCATCGACCTCTTCCGGAGATGCAGAATACTCTTCAAGCAGATTGAGAGTAGTATCCTCAGCGGTAACAGGTTCAGTTTCCTCAGCTTCATCAGTTTCCTCAGCAGTGACCTCTTCTGTGTTTTCAGCGGTATCTTCCGCTGCGGAAGAGCTGTCGTTACTGACCACGCCTGCACCGGGAGAAGAGACCCGACCGTCCTCAACTCCGCAGGCTGCTGCCGAAACAGTCATTGCCAGCAGGAGTGAAAGTATAACAAGCTTTTTCATAATGATATTCTCCTTAAGATCATGTTTTCTCAGCATCGCAAAGCTTTGCGGAAGAAGCCATTTTCAGCATCGTTTCAAAGCTGTCACCGTATATCATTGCGCTGCATTCTGTATTCTCGTCCGGGAAAGCGATCACTAAAGCTGCGGTATGTTCACCGGAAACATAACTGTCCTTGAAATCGCTGTATGTGGTAAGCGCACCGAGATATATCAGAGTGTAGACAGGAGAATCCGGCGTTCCGCTGACAAAGACCTCCGGGAACCAGTTTCCGATGACCTGCGACTTCATAAGCGCTGCAGTCTCAAAGCTTTCAGCGTTTTCATCAGTGCGGATATCCGGCGTTACACTGAGCAGCGCACGGTACAGATCCTTCCGGCTGCCGTCAAACTCAATGCCAAGCTCTGAAAAGGCTTTGCTGAGCGGCTCACCGCTGAGCTTTGGAAAATCCTCGTCGATATAGCTGCTGTCATATTTTTCCCAGGAGGTGGGACCGATGAACATAACATAATCGCCGGTGTCCTGGCTGATATATTTCAGTCTTTCCTTTTCGAGGTCAGGGGGAACAGTGAAGGTCATATTTCCGTCGGATATTTCTATCCAGTCATCGGGAAGCGAATAATCTGCAATTGGCTGAGCGGTCAGTTCGATCCCGGCCATAGGATCGACACTGAAAGGGTCATCGTCATCTGCTGATGATGATGATGTTGCTGCTGTTGATATTTCAGCGGCTGGATTTTTGGTGTTATCGTCCATTCCGCAGGAAACTGCCGGAACGGTCAGTGCCAGCAAAACTGAAAGTACTATAAGCTTTTTCATTTTCAACTCCTGAAAAATATTTCACAGGCGCAGACCGCTGCCCTGAAACTAACGGCTTGCGGCTTCCCAAATTGCAGTTGAGCCGCAGGGAAGTGTCATACCTGTAGATCTTACAGGCAGACCGATCTCATCGAAGGAGACTTTTCCGCCGAAGCTTCCGGTGAGTACGATGCCCAGGATATAACCCATGACCGAGGGGGAAAGACCGGTGGTATAGCTGTTTATGAGGAAAAACAGCGGATTCTCAGAGAGTACGCCGGAGCATAGCTTTACCAGGTCATAGACGCAGTTTTCCAGCTTCCAGACCTCGCCGCCGGGACCTCTTCCATAGCTGGGCGGATCCATTATCACAGCGTCATATTTTCTTCCCCGGCGTATCTCACGGGCGATGAATTTTTCACAGTCGTCCACCAGCCAGCGGATAGGTTTATCTGAAAGACCGGAGGCAGCGGCATTTTCTCTTGCCCACTGCACCATTCCTTTGGAAGCGTCAACGTGGCATACACTTGCGCCAGCCTCAGCACAGGCAAGAGTTGCACCGCCTGTATATGCAAAAAGATTCAGTACATTCACCGGTCTTCCGGAAGAGCGTATCTTTTCCGCCATAAAGTCCCAGTTCACAGCCTGTTCCGGGAAAAGACCGGTATGCTTGAAGCCGGTGGGACGGATATTGAAGGTGAGGGCACCGTAGCTGATATTCCATGCACCTGGCAGCTTCCGGCGGAATTCCCACTGACCGCCGCCCTGATTTGAACGGTGATAGTGACCGTCAGCGGTATTCCAGAGGGGGTCATTCCTATTTGTTTTCCAGATTATCTGCGGGTCGGGGCGAATGAGGCTGATACCGCCCCAGGTTTCGAGCTTTTCCCCGTCTGAAGTATCAAGAAGGATATAGTCCTTCCAGTTTGAAGCAGTTCTCAAAATATCTCTCCTGTTAATTGTTTTGCAGGCGCTCCATAATGGTGTCAGCCACCTGGAGAGCCATAGTATTTATGGTGGCAAAATCCTTGCCTTCGACGGTTATTCTTATAGCTGGTTCAGCGCCTGTTTCTCTTACGACAATGCGTCCTTCATCGCCGAGTATCTCATCAAATTCATCAATAAGACCGGTAATTGCCCGGTCATTTTTCCATACCTCACGGTGGCGGCGGTCGATTCTGACAGACAGCATCACCTGGGGCATTTTTTCGATGACAGAAGCAAGGCTGCTGGCTTTTGAGCCGGAAGCCTTAAGTATCTCCAGAAGGTGAAGGGCAGTCAGCTGACCGTCTGAGGAAGGAGCATCATTGGTAAAAATAAGCTGTCCGCTGGGGTCGCCGGCAATACTGCACTGATCCTCCAGCATACGTCTTATCATGCTTCTTTCACCGGTAGAGGCTGAGAGCGCAGTGATTCCCCTGGATTTTGCAAACTGGCGCAGACCGAGATTGTTAGCAGGGGTAAGAACGATGCTGTTATTGCGGAGGGTGCCTTTTTCCTGCATATATCCGGCGCATATCCCAAGTATCATATCGCCGTCGATGAGATCGCCGTTTTCGTCGGCAGCGAGACATCTCTCACCTGAACCGTCAAAGGAAAGACCAATATCGCAGCCGTTAGCAGTAACGAATTCCATGACGGCGTTCATATTAGTGCAGCCGCAGTCACGGTTGATATTGGTGCCGTCCGGGGTATTTCCCATGAGGACGATCTCAGCGCCCAGCTCGGCGAAAATTCTTTTAGCAGTCAGTGAAACTATGCCGTTTCCGCAGTCTATAGCAGCCTTGACACCGTTAAGATCACCGCTGACGGCGGATTTTACATGAGCGATGTAATGGTCAAGCGCATCTGAGCAGCGGTATATCCTGCCGTATTCTCTTCTTGGTATCGGGAGCAGTTCACCGGGAAAGTCAAGGATAAGCTGTTCTATGCGTTCTTCTTTTTCCTCAGAAATTCTGTGACCGTAAGATGAGAAGATCTTAACGCTGCTGTATTCAGTGTCAGAATGAGCGCCGGAGATCATTATACCGCCCTGAGCCTCTTTTTCTCTTACGAGATATGCCACAGCCGGAGCAGGAACATTTCCCAGCAGCTCAGCATCAGCACCAGCAGAACATATACCGGCGCAGAGTGCAGCTTCAAGGGTATCAGATGAAGAGCGGAGGTCTTTGCCTATGAGTATTTTTGCTTTGGAATCTCTTTTTCCGGACAGTACCGCAGCAGCAGCCCGTCCTATCTGCAATGCAAGCTCACAGGTAAGCTCTGTGACAGCAATGCCTCTTATTCCGTCTTTTCCAAACATTCTGCCCATAGCAGCAACCTCCCTTCTGTTATAGCTGTGACCGGAAGCTTTCCGAATAAAACCGTCAGCTTCGCAGTGACGAGCTGGAATTAAAGATCATCCTGTAAACAGCAGCGCTGAGTCAGTTCTTTTTCCTGACAGCGTAAACTGCGATAGGACGCAGCTTTCCAATAATAGATTCAATGTCCGGACATACCTGGACATCAGGGTAGTTGTTATAGCGGTTGTAGACCCTTATGCCCTGGGGAGTGCGGACACAAAAAACGGTGTGTATTGAAGACAGAAAACGGTGTTTTGTCCAGAATGAGACTATAAAAGCCTCTTCATCACCTGGTTCCTTTAAACGTTCAAAGGCTGCGCCGAAATGCTCCAGAGCTTTTCCGAGCTTATACGGACTGCAGCCGAAAATACCCAGCAGCACCTTATACCGTTCCATATAAAAAGCCACCTCATGAAGGGGCTGTGGGATATCAAGGTACTGCAAAGCGTTGTATACTGATATGACCTCGCAGCCGTTGAAGCTCATATGGCACAGACCGTAGCGCATTCGGCTCACATCGCCCAGCCCCTGACCGTTGATCATCCGGTGGGGAAAGAAGTGATCCTTAAGGGTGATATTCTGGCTGAGGTTATATTTTCTGCTTCCTTTGATCATACTTCACCTCCGCAGCGGGATATGCTTAAAATCGTCAGAAAGCTTCAGGACAATTTATTCCCGGTGCAGTATTATCTCATAGAGATATGACATTACTCTGCCTGTGAGCCGTCATAAGGACGGAAAACTGCCCGAAGCACCGGCTGTTTACATCTTGAACAGACTCCGGGAACAGCATAGCCGATCGGGTAAAAATATTTGCTTAAAATGTCAGCTGACCGTCACTGCTGCCTGACTGATCATCCGGCGCAGCGATGCCCAGATGTTCATAAGCAAGCTTTGTGGCAACACGTCCACGGGGAGTTCTTCCAAGAAAACCCAGCTGCATGAGGAAAGGCTCGCACACATCTTCCAGTGTTACGGATTCCTCACCGATAGCAGATGCGAGGGTCTCAAGACCCACCGGGCCGCCGCCGTAGCCTTTGATTATCATGGTGAGCATTCTTCTGTCGAGGCTGTCGAGACCCAGCTGATCTATTTCCAGGCGGCTCAGGGCGATCGAAGCGATATCCCTTGTTATTCTGCCGTTGCCCATGACATCAGCGAAGTCTCTTACACGTTTCAGCAGCCGGTTAGCTATACGTGGCGTACCTCTTGCACGGCCAGCGATCTCGGCAGCACCGTCGGTATCACAGGGGATACCGAGGATCAGAGCGCTTCGCTTTACGATATCAGCCAGCTGATCTTTAGAGTAAAGCTCCAGACGCTGGATAACGCCGAAACGGTCACGGAGCGGAGCAGAGAGCTGACCGGCTCTTGTGGTAGCACCGATGAGGGTAAAGGGTCTCAGGTCCATTCTGATAGAACGGGCAGAGGGACCTTTACCTATAATAATGTCGATAACTCTGTCCTCCAGAGCCGGGTAGAGTATTTCTTCGACGGCACGGGAGAGGCGGTGTATCTCGTCGATGAACAGCACATCATTGTCGGAAAGGCTGGTCAGCAGCGAGACAAGATCGCCGGTTTTTTCGATAGCCGGACCTGTGGTTACTCTCAGGTTGACACCCAGCTCATGGGCGATAATGCCGGAGAGGGTAGTTTTGCCGAGACCGGGAGGACCGTACAGCAGCACATGATCGAGGGGTTCATTTCGCCGTTTTGCAGCTTCGATATATACAGCGAGATTTTCCTTTACTTTATCCTGACCGATATATTCATTAAGAGTCTGGGGGCGGAGACCGAGTTCGGCTTCGCTGTCCTCAGCAGCTGCTTCCGGGGATATAACTCTTGGGGCGAATTCCATATCCTCTGTCTGAATCATTATTACCCTCCCTTTTCTAAAGAATTACAGATTGCAGATCATCTCTCGAAATAACGTTTTTTGCGGACATAGAACGGGTCAACTGTATCAGCGGCTTTTTTGCCCATATCCTGTTCCATGCTGATAAAGCAGAGATGCTCACTGGACTTGGTTACCTTTGCGAGATATTTTGAAAGGGGAACGAAGAGTTTTCTTGTGCTTCCCATCATATCCAGCACCAATAGCAGCTGAGGCTTTTCGCAGCCCTTGACCATTTCCATGAGGAAGGCTCTGTCAACATTTTCCTGTTTGGACAGGAATTTATGGGCAGCTTTGGTGATATGGCTGACGTTATGTTCACAGGGGCGGTAGCTGATGATATCAGCCTCGTTATAGGAGATAGCCTTGATCTTAAGATTTCTTGCAATCATGAGGATGCTCTTGATCTCCTGGGAAGAGAATTCCTTGCCGTAGGAATTGGGGTTCAGTACAGCAGAAGCAGACTGTATCAGGTCGAAGAGGCGGAGACAGTTTATCTTATAGCTCTCCACATATCTCTTTGCAAACTGCTGCAAAGACCTGTAGCTGGAGAAGAAGGGGATAAAAATATCACCATGGGGATTTTGAATGGTGATAAGTTCCAGCTGGATTCCACCTTCGGCTTTGCCTCTTTCCTGGCGGACTGGATTTTTGCAGATAACGTATACATCGCTCTTAATAAGGGTCTGCAAAAAGAGCGAACGTTTTGACGGATCCTTGATCGCCGCCTTCAGCAGTTCATCAAGATTCATCATATCAACTTCCTTTCGTTATGTATATTATCGCTTGTTAGCAGATAAAAGTCTTAAAGTTTCGGTAATAAGCTCCTGAGTAGAAAGAGCCGGGTCGAGCTTGCCGAGAATAGGAGCAGCCTCACCCTGGGAATAGCCGAGTACCATGAGAGCTGCCAGCGCATCGGAAACATTTGAAGCCGCCTCTGGTGAAGACACAGAGGAAAGCTGCATAACATCGCCTGAAACTGAACCGCTGATAGATTCCGAGGATATTTTGTCCTTGAGCTCAAGAACTATTCTCTGGGCGGTTTTAGCGCCGATGCCTTTAGTTCTGGTGAAAGCCTTGCTGTCGCCGGAAGCGGCATAGAAGGCGAATTTTTCGGGGGTCATATCCGAGAGTATAGATACCGCAGCCTTCGGACCTACACCGGAGACTGATATCAGCAGCCTGAAACAGTTAAGCTCCTGCTGTGTGGCAAAGCCGAACAGTTCGACCGCATCTTCACGGACATAGAGGCTGGTATAAAGCATTGCCTCGCTGCCCACTGCACCAAGTGCAGCAACGGTGTTGTATGAGGTCTTGCAGCCGTAGCCGACACCTCCGCATTCTATAACGGCGAAGTTCATCTCCTTGACGATGAGTTTGCCTTTCAGACTGTATATCATTTTCAGAAAGATCCTTTCGTAAAAGCTTAAGGTCAGTTAAACGCACTGTTCCGGGCAAAGTTTACTGCCAGCGAGTTGAATGACCGTGGCAGATAGCAATGGCAAGGGCATCAGCAGCGTCATCGGGTTTAGGAATCTGAGCCAGATTCAGGAGCTGACGGGTCATTTCCATGACCTGATTTTTTTCAGCTTTGCCGTAGCCGGTGACAGCGGATTTTACCTGCAAGGGGGTGTACTCAAATATCGGCACATTTCTTTTTGCAGCGGACAGGACGGTGACACCTCTTGCCTGAGCGACATCAATGGCAGTTTTCTGGTTTGAGGTGAAATACAGCCTTTCCACCGCCATACACTCCGGCTTGAATTTTTCAAAAATAAACTCCATATCCTCATAGATAGCCTTAAGTCTTTCGGGGAAGGGAGTGTGAGCTTCAGTCAGCACAGCGCCGTACTCCACAGGTGTGAAATTGATACCGTCATAGTCCAGCACACCGAAGCCGACAATAGCGTATCCGGGGTCAATTCCGAGTATTCTGATAGTCTTCATAATTTACCTTTGATACTTGATTTTATCACTCAGCATATTTATACATTATAATTATATCACACATGAATAGTGATTTGCAATACAGTTTTAAATTTTTATTTTATTTGACAAAAAGTCCCGGTGTTTTCTCTTGACAAGCAATTGCCGGAATGTTATAATACTATCATAATATACTATTTGAAATATTCTGACCGCTGTATTTTTAAAGCTTGAAATATGTGGTCTGTAAGAACGGAGACTGAGCTTGAAAAATTTACTGTTCATTGGCGACGTAGTCGGAAAAGCCGGCTGCGGATTTCTTGCTGCAAAGCTGAGCCGGCTGAAGCAGCTGTACAACATCGACATAACCATTGTAAACGGCGAAAATTCCGCCCAGGGAAATGGTATCAGCCGTCAGTCGGCGGATATGATATTCAATGCCGGAGCGGATGTGATAACCACGGGAAACCATGCTTTCCGCCGCCGGGAATATCCTGCGGTCTTTGAGGACAGGTATATACTTCGTCCGGCGAATTATCCCGAAGGGGGCGCACCGGGAAGAGGCTGGTGCAGCATAGATATGGGAGCGTATTCAATAGCCGTAGTGAATCTGATGGGAACGGTGTTTATGGATCAGCTTGACAATCCATTCACAAAGATCGACGGGATTCTTGATGAGATAGATACACCTAATATTTTTCTTGACTTTCACGCCGAGGCGACCTCCGAGAAAAAAGCTATGGGACATTATCTCACCGGAAGAGTTACCGGAGTTTTCGGCACCCACACTCATGTGCAGACGTCTGATGAGATCATACTGGGCGGACATACAGCTTACATTACAGATGCCGGAATGACCGGGCCGGAGGTATCCTGTCTTGGAGTTGAAAAGGAGCTGGTTATAAACAGGTTCCGTTTTCATACGCCTGTGATGTTCAAGGAAGCGGAGGGAGACTGTTTTTTGTGCGGTGTATGTGTAGAGTTTGATGAAAAGTATGGCAAATCGCACAAAATCGAACGTATAATTATAAGATAGTCTACAAAAATTCCTCGAAACCCTTGCAATTTTATTTAGTTTGTGATATAATGAAAATGGACTATAGCTTTATTTATATTTTCCAATGTATTTAAAAATTATTTTAGGAGGGTATCACCATGGAGATCTTAAAAGTTTCATCACATTCCGCACCGAATTCTGTTGCCGGAGCTATCGCAGGAGTTATCAGGGAGCAGAAGGCTGTTGAAGTTCAGGCTGTAGGAGCCGGCGCAGCTAATCAGGCAATAAAAGCTATAGCTATCGCCAGAGGCTATCTTGCACCTATCGGCATAGACCTTATTTGCATACCTGCTTTTGCAAATATCCAGATCGACGGCGAAGAAAGAACCGCTATCAAGCTCATCTGTGAGCAGAGATAACAGCATACAATTTAATGACAAAACAAAACGGACTGGTCGTCAGTCCGTTTTTATTTTTTATAGAGACAAGAATCGGCTCAGGCTGATGTATTCAGGTAAATTTGCTTCAGCATATTGCCGTCAGTGTCTATTTCGGCGATATTGCTGTAGTAGGGGCCGCTGCTGAGTTTAACATAAAGATGCCCGTCCTGAGACTGAACGGCATCTATGAAATAATTATAGCCGTCACCTATAAATTCATCTGCATCAAAAAGCAATTTATCTTCACCCTTGCCAAGCCGGTAAAGCGTATAGCTGTAAGGTCTTTCGTCGTTCTCATTAGTACGGCAATAGAACAAACAGCCGTCATGAACAGCTGCAGGAAAACCGTTTTCGCATATTTTCTCGACTGTATAGTCAGATAAGTTCATTCTGAAAATGCCGGGAACATCATTGCTGTACACATAGGAAGAATAATACATATAATTTCCATAGTCACCTCTTTGTTAAATGTGTATTTAAGCGTTCAGCATCTATAATTCCACATTCCGCATTAGTATTTGAACTGACTGTTGCCGATAAATTCACAGATCAGGGAGTCGGGAGTGACGAGGCCGCTGTCAAGAGGGAAAAGCTCCTCAAGAACCGTTGTGACATCTCTCAGCTCCGGTACATCGGTCATTTCCTGGAGCATACCAATAAGCCGGTCACGGTACACGCTCAGCTCATAAGCTATGAAGGTGTCAATATCATAGTCGGAGCGGTGCTTATATGGCATGATGTACTTATTTTCGCCGTTTTCCACACTTTTGAACATATTCATTGTTTCACGGAGCGAGCGTTTGCGGAAGCTGTTGTCTCTTATCATACGGCGCAGAAGTCTGACCTTTGAAGGGTGAAGGATAATATCGCCGCAGGTGACTCTTGTTCTTACGCTGACATAGAGCTTCCAGATGCTGCTGTCGGGCACGGTGATAACATCGGGATTGAGAGCGTGAATTCCCTCGAAAATTACCAGTTCGCCTGGATTTCTGCGGAAGGGAGTGCCTTTGCTTTCACGGATCGAGGCTGAAAAATTGTACTTTGGAATTTCGATGTCCCGGCACTCTTTGATAGCTTCGATCTGGGAATTGAGCAGGGGGATATCAATTCTTGCAGGGGATTCAAGGTCCATTTTACCCAGAGCAGAAAGCTCCTTTTCCTCTTCGGTCAGGGGTTTGAAATAGTTATCCATAGAGAGCGTGTGGGTTTCAAAGCCATGCTCGTCGAGTATTTTTTCCAGCATCATAGCGGTTGTGGTCTTGCCTGAACCGGAGGGACCGGACAGAAGTATGACCGGACGCTGCTGGTGGGATTCTATAATTTTTTCAGCGATGATATTAAGATTATGGAGATACTCTTTGTTGGTGTTTTGTACAAATGAAACCGGGTCAGCTGTTACGGCTTCGTTTATTCGTGTTACTTCGATATTCATTACGTTTTCTCCTTTGCAGTGGTGTTATATACATATTATACCATATATTTCAAGGATTTGCAACAAAAACAGTGAAATATTTCAGGCGGATAAAAAGAATATCTGCACCTGCTATCGGTTACAAAATGGCTACAATAAATATAACAAAATAAAGACAAAGCGTTGACAAAACAGCAACTTTGTCCGGTATTACGGCAATTCTGTACAAACTATCTTTTTGGATACTTACAAAGTTTGTTCATAAAGTATCTTGAAATTCAGGGGATAATTGTGTATTATAATATTAACGGCAGGAGCAGTACACCCTCTCGATTTTTTGATGCAGCTCCTGGAAAATAATTATGAAAGAGGTACACATTTTATGAAGAAGCTTATTTCATGTCTGGTTCTCAGCGCAGTTATCTGCGGCGCATTTGCTTCATGCGGAAAGTCGTCATCATCGTCATCATCATCATCTGAAGAAGCTGCAACTGAAGCAGCTACAGAGGCTGCAACTGAGGCAGCTGAAGAGAATGCAACTGCTGCTGCTGAGGAAGAGGACGAGACTGTTGCTATCGCTGTTGACGATGTTGATTTTGAGGACGCTGTAGAGGCTAAGACCGGCGATGCTTACCTTGCTTATGCTGACAGCCAGTGGTGGATCCAGTCCTTCGGAAACATCGACAGCCCCCTTACTTATGATGCAGGTGTTGCTGAGATCAAGGGCAACGGTGATTATACCGTAAGCCTTACTTCCGAGACCAACGGCTTCCGCTTCGATACAACAGGCGATCCCAACGGCGAGTATTATCCCAGCGGTGCAAACTTCATGGCTGTTGTTATAAAGGACGCTGAGACCGCTCTTCCTGACGCTATTATCACTATCAACAGCATTAAGGTAAACGGCAAAGAGGTCGAGATGAAGGCTAAGAACTATACCAACACCGAGGACGGCTCTATCCGTTCCAATATCTATAACGCATACGTTGAGGACAGCGCTCTTCCTGGAGATGCAAGAACCGCTGACGGTTTCCTCTTCAACAACTACGATACTGCTTCACCTAACTTTGAGGAGGGTGAGTACTCTGCTAAGCTGATAGATGCTGAAAAGGATCTCAGCGAGTGGAAGACTATCGAAGTAAACTTCACTGTTTCAGGCCTTGCAGAATAAGTCCGGGAACAGATAATAAAAAAAGATATATACTATTTATAATACACACACCATTTGCCGGCGGATGATCTCCGCCGGTTTTTTTATATTTTGATAGTCAGATTTCCGGTAAAATGACTAAAATCAAGTTAATAAATTTGCTGTAGTTTACAATTATATAAAATTTTCTCAAAAATTGCGCTTTTATGTTGCAATTCTATTTTACTTGTGATATAATATTTGTATAAGTTTAACAATGTGCAGCATTGGTACAACGATGCTGTGCTTTGTTCTGCCTTGCGGTGAACATTCTGGCAGGGAATTATCATAGAACCGTGCGGAGAATATGTACAGGAACTGAGTATGATCTGGTCATTTCTTGTGTGCGGTGGGATTGTCTTTTTGTAGAATAATCAAGCTGTAACCCGATTGATATTACAAATAGTATAAAAGTTGTGAAATATTGATAAAAACCAGCTGATTATTTAAGGCAAAAAAACGATTGAAAAGTAACTCTCAAAATGTTATAATTGTTATACTA
>CAMNFW010000038.1 GCA_946537565.1 uncultured Ruminococcus sp.
CATTTTCAGCTGAAAGAGGATGGATCATATTTGCTGCTGCTCCGATCTTGTTAAGACCGTATAAAACCGCTGCTGCCTGGGGAATATTTGGAAGGCATATGGAAACAGCTTCACCCTTTTTTATACCATATCTCCGGAAAGCTGCGGCGCATTTATCTGCAAGTCCTACAAGCTGTGAATATGAAAATTTCTTTCCAAAATAATTCAGTGCAGTCATACTGCCCCATTTTTCCGAGCTGTTTTTTAAGGTGTCATACATTGAACCATTTGGATATTCAAGATGCCTGTGCATATTATTTACCTCCGCCGCTCCCATTCATCAAAAGAAGTGATCCTTTTTTTGGCAAGGATACTGCTTTCAGTGTTTCTTTTTAGAAGTTCAAGAATTCTGGAATATATCTGTTTATTTGCAAAATACAGATCATCATTTTTTTCCGGAAGAAACGGAGTGCCGAAGGTTATTTTAAGTCCCTTTGAAAACAGCCTGTAATCCCCTGTTATTGAATAAGGAACTATATAAGCATTTGCCCTCTGGCTCATTGCTGCTGCTCCGTATTTAAACGGCAAAAGCAGCTCGTCGGTATAGTTTCTCTTTCCCTCCGGCGAGACATTTACTGCCCCGTCATTTTTCAGTACATCGACTGCTGCTGAGAGTGCCTCCGGATTTCTTTTGCTGTGAAGATCGACTGGTATTGAACCTATTCCACGGAAAAAGAAACCGAAAATACCGTCATGCAGTTCTTTTTTTGCAAGAGTATGCACTATTCTGCCGGTGCTGATATCTACGAGGATAGGATCAAGAGCGTGCTTGTGATTTCCGGCAATGATAATTCGTCCATTTTCCGGTATATTTTCTTTCCCAACTATTTCCGGACGGTAAAGCAGTTTAATTATCGGCTTGCCAATGATTCTGGTAAATCTGTAAAGCAAATATCTGTTTTTATCTTTCGTCATGAACTTTCCCCTTGTACAATAATAACGAATTAGCACGTTGTAATTATATCAATTTTTTAAATAATTTTTAATATTATTTTCCATAATTGAACAAAAAAATACGCTGCACAGATCACTGTACAGCGCTCAGATCATATGTCTATATCAAGTGTTATCTGGAACTGAAAATCCGGATATTCATTCTTTACATCGTTTGAAATATGCTCATAAAGCTTTTCTCTGTCTTGAAGGGCATAGTCGATAATAACATCAAAAATTGCTGTTTTGGCTTTTGTATCCACCCTGAATCCATGAAGCTGAAGAACTCCTTCATGTGACATAACAAGCCTTGTTATAGCTGTCCTCATTGCAGCAGCCTGATCGTCCTTTGTATTGACTGAATATATACCTATTCCGGTAAGGATCACACCATGTTCTGCATATACCTTTCCGGCAATTCTTCTTTCAAGCAGGTCTATCTCGTCAGCATTCATAGTGTCAGGTACTTCAACGTGAACGGAACCAATAGTCTTTTCCGGTCCGTAGCTGTGAAGAATAAGATCGTATGCACCTGAGACCTCTTCCTCCTGACAGATTGTCTTTTTTATTTCGGAGGTCAGCTCGCTGTCAGCTCGTTTACCAAGTATCTCGTCGAGAGTTTCAGCCAGCATTTCAATTCCGGAACGAATTATCATTACTGCAATAAATATTCCGACCCAGGCTTCAAGACTTATTCCCCAGATCAGAAATATTACCGCTGAAAGCAATACTGACCCGGAAAGCACTGCGTCAAACAACGCATCTGCTCCGGAAGCTGTGAGTGAGGCTGAATTTACCTCACTGCCCTTTTTCTTAACATAAGTTCCAAGTATCAGCTTTACCACAACTGCAATTGCTACTATCACTATTGAAACTGCACTGTAATCAGCTGTCTCAGGATGGATTATTTTCTTTATGGATTCCGTTAATGACGTTATCCCGGCATACAGAACAATGGCTGCTATTATCATTGCTGTCAGATATTCTATTCTTCCATAGCCAAGAGGATGTTTTTTATCAGGTTTCTTTCCTGCCAGCTTCGTGCCCACTATTGTAATTACTGACGACAAGGCATCGCTGGTATTATTTACCGCATCAAGTATTATTGCTATCGAATTGGCAAATACTCCTATTATCGCTTTTGAACCGGCAAGGAGCAGGTTTGTCATGATACCGATAATACTGGTTTTAACTATGATCCTGTTTCTGCTGGTGATTGATTCTGTAATCTGCTGATTTTTATTATCCATAAAATCTCGCCTCCGTATATGATTTAAATCTTTTCACCTTCTTATATTATAACATATTCTGTTCGGTTTGTCACTATTTTTTCGTTGACAGAAGTCTTAAGCTATGATATAATTGTTTTACGAAAAAAACAAAAAGGAGTGCTGCTGACTGAAATTAAGATTGCGTGGTGTTGCAGTGATCTTACTGCTGTTTGTGCTTGCTTACAGCTGTGCTAAGGTCAAAAAGGATGATAATGATGTAGTTTCTTTTGATATATCTGCCACCTCTCCCACTGTAACTGAACCTGATACTTCGACGTTTTCTGCATCTTCAACTGAAACTGCTCCATCTGCTGAAAACACTGACAGCTCCTTTCTGACATCAGCTGATGATATTGACCTTCATGCTACTGATGACAGCGGTGCATATTTCGCTTTTGTTTATAACGGCGAAGAATTCACTGCTTTGTATTTCCCTGATAACTGGCGTATCTACGACTCATATAAAATCAAGGACGAAGATGATATTATTCTGATCTGTCAGGCTCTTAAGGATATATATCCTATCCACAGCGCCGATTATCAAAGCTACAGAACTGCTGAGGATATGGCTTATGAATGGCTCCAGCATAATATAGCCTATAACATCCTTCCGGATAGTTCTTCCTGGAAGGAAAGCGCTAAGGATGTGGATATTGACCCAAAGGATCAGGGAAAAAGCGTTTATCAGATGTTCCTTGACAGAAATTAAAATTAGGAGGGTTTATGAATAAAAAAATTGATACTGCACAAAAAACAAATAATACTCCCGGAATACTCAAAAATAAATGGTATCTCTATATGACGGAGTTTTTCGCCGGAATGTCCGTAATGGCTGTTGAGCTGGGTGCAAGCCGTCTTCTTGCGCCTTATTTCAGCTCTTCTCAGATCGTCTGGACTATTATTATCGGCACTATTATGATCGCTATGGCTCTGGGTAATATCTACGGCGGAAAAAGTGCAGACAAAAACCCGGATCCTGCTAAGCTCTACGGCAGGATCCTCATTTCCGCTGTTTGGATAGCTGCAATACCTTTTCTCGGTAAATTTGCTATTATTGCTATCTCAGCGCTGCTGGTGGTGACTGTAAGCACGAACTTTCTCATCTGGGCTGCCTTTGCAACTTGCATGATCGTCTTTGTTTTTCCGCTGTTCCTTCTTGGTACGGTTACACCTTCACTGGTCAAATACACTGTGGACAGCCTCGATGACAATGGCAAAACCGTCGGAACTCTCGGCGCTTTCAATACTATCGGCAGCATAATTGGTACTTTTGTGCCGACCTTTATTTCAATACCGGCTGTTGGTACCTCTGTGACCTTCCTGATATTCTCCGGCATACTTCTTGTGCTGGGAATGCTGTACTTTATCTTTGCTAAAACCGGCAAGGTGAAAACCATCGTATCAGCGGTTCTCTTCATTGTATGCTGTGTGCTTGCGCCGTCTTTAGGCTTCGCATTCTGGGATAAGAATATTGCTTTTGAGGGCGAATCGGTTTACAACTATTTGCAAGTCAAGGACTATGAAAGCAGAACAGAGCTTTCTACAAATGTTCTCTTCGGCGTGCAGTCTGTTTACATGAAATCCGGTGAACTTACTGGTATGTATTATGACTACGCTATGGCTGCTCCGCTTATGGCTGAATGCAGCGATGAACAGACAGATATCCTTGTCCTCGGCATGGGTACCGGAACATATGCAAAACAGTGTATTGCTTACTTCGGCAACGTTTGCGCTGAGGGCGTTGAGATAGATGAAAAAATCACTGACCTCGCCCATGAATACTTCGATCTTCCTGAAAATATCAGTGTCACTACCTACGACGGAAGAGCATTCCTCAATGTCTGCGAAAAAAAATATGATGTTATCATGGTGGACGCTTACCAGGATATCACTATCCCTTTCCAGATGTCATCAAAAGAGTTTTTTACCCTTGTGCATGACCACCTGAAAGACGGCGGTGTTATGGTGGTAAATATGAATATGCGCTCAGACAGACCTGACGGTATCAACAGCTGGCTGGCTGATACTATTTCTGATGTCTTTGGAAATGTTTTCACTGTGGACGTTTCCGGTTCAACAAACCGTGAGCTTTTTGCCTCTGATTCCCCGGATATGACTGCAAATCTTACAAGCAGAACTTCCGCTCTCGATAATGAAGTCCTGAAATCCCTTATGGAGCGGGTCGGCAGTGAACTGGTCATATATAACAGCGGCGGAAGAATCCTCACTGATGATAAAGCTCCCGTTGAACTGCTCGGTATGCAGGTCATTGATGATATTATCCAGGAGGAACTTGTGTATTACAAGGAACGCTTTAAAGAAGACGGGATCAGCGGTCTTATCGGATAATGTGACAAAAATGTGAATATTGATGAAAACCATTGAAATTTTTTGTTTTTTGTATTATAATATTGTTTAGTTAATTATTTCCGGAAATGGAGGATTTTTCATGAAGAAAATTTTATCAGCCGCTTCGATCATTCTCTCAGCTTGTGTTCTTATGTCATCTACAGCCTCAGCCGCTGTTGCTTACAGAGCTTCAGATGTGCGGAATTTCAGTAATTATCTCCTCGGAGGTCAGCTCGGAAACACCAGCTCTGACTATAAATTCGATCTCGACGAAAGCGGAAATACCGACGTTTATGATATGATTCTGCTCAGAAAATATTTCAATCACAGCGGAAATTTCATAGAGTCTGTTTTTAAAGCTGATGAGGAAAATGTCCGCCTTATCGGACGTACACTCTATGACGAAAACGACGTTCAGTGGCTGGTTCAGAGCGGCGCTGCTGCTGAATTTACTGTTACAGGTCGAGCTGCCAGCATTACTATTTGCGGCGACAGCTATACTAAGAATTCTGATGAACACTGCCCAAGATATGCGATACTCGTTGACGGTGAGATAATTGTTGACGCTCAGCTTAATAAGACCTCTGACACAGTTGAACTTTTCAGCGGCACCGAATCCAGAACCGCTGATGTCAAGGTTATCCACCTGTCAGAGGCCAATAACGGCGCTGTCGGAGTCGGCGGGATTACTGTTGATTCAGACGTGCCTCAGCCCGTTTATCCGACTTTTGACAAAAAAATGTCTATTGAGTTCATCGGCGATTCTATCACCTGCGCTTACGGCGTTGAGGGCAAAGATCAGTATGAGAACTTCAAAACCTCTACCGAGAATTTCATGAAATCTTATGCGTACCTTACCGCTCAGCTCCTTGATGCTGATTACAGCGCTGTAAGCTACAGCGGCTATGGTATTATCTCTGGCTATACTTCGTCAGATAACAAAAACACCGACAGCCTTGTCCCCGATTGCTATGAGTTTATCGGAAAATCTAAAGAATATGCTCAGAAATGGGACTTCTCCAGCCATAAATATGATGTTGTTGTCATTAATCTCGGTACTAACGATGATACATATATCAGCAAGGACTTTGAAAGCAGAAGCGTTGAGTATACTGAAAAATATACAGAGTTTTTAAAGGCCGTGAGAAAACATAACCCTGATGCTTATATCATCTGCACTCTCGGTACTATGGGCTGCACTGAGCTTTATCCTTGCATTGAACAGGCTGTTGCAGATTATAAGGCTGATACAAAGGATAACCGTATTATGTCTTATCAGTCCGTTACTCATACCCAGTCCGACGGCTTCGGCTCCGACTGGCATCCCTCTGAAAAAACTCAGCTGAACAGCGCTTATGTTCTTGCGGATAAAATATGCCAGGCTCTTGGTATGGAATCCAGCCAGATAGGTCTTAATGTTGCTGCTGATGCTCAATACTCCACTAAAACTGCTGACGGTGCTAATATGTCAGATTATTTCAGCGACTGGGACGGTTCATATCACATCACTACTGTTTCCGGCGGCAAGGATATAAGCTCTATCCAATCCTTCCTCTCCCCTATCGGTCTCAAAAAAGGCGGAGAATATGAACTTTCATTCCAGCTCGAAACCTCTGACGGTGTATCTGTTCCTTTTGTACTGAGAGATATCAAGACCGGCAATATAATCTATGAGGATACTTTTGAAGGTACAGGCACCAAATCTCCGTATGAAGGCAGCTTCACCTGTCCCGTTGATTCAGAAGCTGAACTGGTATTCAGTTTCGGCGGTACTGACAGTCTGCGTGTCAGCCTTTATGAGCTGAAACTTATCAAAAATGCCTGACTCTATCTGTTCTATCAGATATAATATCATATTGTACAGGTTCTAAGGAGGCAGAGTGAATATGAATAAAAATAAAATGATTTCTATAGCTTTCGCTGTAATAGCTGCTCTGCTCGTTATCTGGGCTGGCAAGGGCTGCGCTGACAGCATAAATGAAAGAAATAATAGAAATAAACCAACCGGTACCGCTCCTCATTATATTCCTGATGATAATAACGTCCTCGGAACTTTACCTGAATACCTCGAAACTATCCCTACTACTACCACTACCACTGACCCGAATATTGAATACATTACCGATATGCTCGGACGTGTTGAAGGCAGTATTCTCAAAGAACAGGTAACTGATGAGAACGGAAATACTGTTACTACTGCTGTTGACGGTGTCTCCGATGAAGTTCAGGGTACTGAGGAGCCAACTGCTGAAACTACACGTTCTATCCTGGATTCTTACAAGGAAAAGGAAAATGACAGCAGTCTAAGCGGTTATAATCATAAAAAGAAGAAAAATGACAGCGATGATTCCCAGCAGCCTACTGAACAGGCTACCTTCCCTTCGGATTTTACTATCGTTGTTAAATGATAATGACCGGAAAACCGGTTTATATATGGAGGTAAATATTATGATAACAATTGAAATGGAAAACGGTAAAAAGATCAAATTAGAGCTTTATCCTGACATTGCTCCCATTTCCTGCGAAAACTTTGAAAAGCTCGTAAAACAGGGATTTTATGACGGCCTTATTTTCCATAGAGTCATTTCTGGCTTTATGATACAGGGAGGCTGCCCAAAAGGAAACGGTACTGGCGGTCCTGGCTGGCATATCAAAGGTGAGTTCGCTGCAAACGGTGTGAAGAATGATCTTAAGCATACAAGAGGCGTTCTCTCAATGGCCCGTGCAATGGCTCCGGATTCAGCTGGCTCTCAGTTTTTTATTATGCATGAGGACGCTCCTTATCTCGACGGTCAGTATGCTGCTTTCGGTAAGGTAGTTGAAGGTATGGATGTGGTAGATGAGATCGCTGCTGTTCCTACTGATTCAGCTGACAGACCTGTCACTCCCCAGAGAATGAAAAAGGTTACTATTGACTGATCATGGTCAGCGAGATCATTAGTAAACTTATCGTACTTTTTATTCTCATTGCTCTTGTAATGTTCATTTGGAGCATAGAAAAAAAGAACAAGAAAAAGGCTGTGATTTGGGGAATACTCTTTGCACTTCCAATTATTGCTCTTATTGTGCTGTTCGTCTACGCAGCCAATCATCAGAATTAAAATTGCTTTAACAAAAAATGAGTGCGGCTTTTTATACCGCACTCATATTTTTTATCCTGTTTTCACTTCGCTGAATTTGCTAATATCTGACGCAGAACTATCAGATCATATACATTCAGATTTTTGTCATTGCAGGTGTCTGCTGCACGCCAGCTTTTCAGCTCAGCTTCAAATCCTGAGACATATTTCTGAAGCTTCACAAGATCTGCTACATTGACATTTCCGTCAAGATTTACATCGCCTTTGCTTGTGGCTTTAAGTGTGATCCAATCAGAGTGAATAGTTGTCTGACCGGTGAAAATATCACATTCAAACTGAGTTCCTTCATCAGAAGCGTATATATTTCTTCCGTCAGAGCCATGATATACAAATACATTACTTTCATCTTCGTACCAGTATTCGCCGTTTTCATCAGATACGCACCATGAATAGGTGTACTCTCCTTCACCAACAACCGTTACATATAACTCGACACTTTCATCACCAGGATAGAAATATATTGTCTCCGGCGACTGGTCTATAATTTCTCCTGAAACTATCTTTCCTGGATAAGTATATGGAGGAACAGCTTTAAAATCCTGAGTTAATCTGTTTCCGTCCTTGTCCATTGCATAAACTATTACTTCCATGAAATAGTTTCCGTCAACGGGGTTCTGCAAATTTGGATAAACTATATGATGATAAGTGTCCTGTCCTGCTTCATAGGTCATATCTGTGTAGATCATTAAAGTCTGACTGTCATAAACCAGAACTCTGTATGATGCAGCTCCTTCATACTCATTCCAGTATAAGTCGCCTGATCTGTTGTCTAAGAATCTTGCATCTAACTCCGGCAAAGGAACATATTCCAGCTTGCAGTTTTCAGTAAACACTGTATCTAAACCAGGCGACCTTACCGAAACATATATCTCCATTGGCAAGGTTTGTCCTTTTTTAAGCTTGGTATAATCAAGTGTCACCTCGCTGGCAGTATCATCAACATCATTAAAAATTTCGCTCAGTCCTTTTGTGACTGTACCATCGCTCTGCTGGTACCACTTATATATTACATCAGCACCGGTATTGCAGTAAGCATCGACTGAAAGTGTTACTGCTTGATTCCGCTCATTGAACCCAACACTTTCAGGCAGTCCACTGTTAATGATAACGCCTGGTGTTATTGGCGACCCTATGTTAAAGCGAATAGTATGTACCCAGCCGTTAGTGGAGTTGTATTCACTTGTGATCTTTGGAACCATAGTCTTGGTTGAAAGATCAGTTTTTCTCATTACGGTTTTTGTTACAGTATTATACAATGATGCCGAACAAATATTCAGCGAATCAACCTTGTCAACATATTTTTCAAAATAAAGGGTCGTGGTTAAATTATAGTCATTCTTATCGCTCATAACATGACGTGAACCTGTTATCGGACCGCCGGTATGTTCGTCATTTGTATATGTCACAGTATAATTATAAATCGTATATTCTGAATTATAGTTATTCGGATCAATTTTAACACTGATATCATCTTTATTCATGCTCCAGCCTATGTTGAAAGGAAGTTCGATTAAAAGATTAACACATACTTCTGTTTTCGGACTTCCAAGATCAAAATAGATCGTGGTTACTTCTTCATCATCCGACAGCGTCAGAGATTCCAGCATAAGCTGAACTTTATCCTCAGGGTCGTCAGGATTCACAACATAAAACTGAATCGGATCATTGTCTTTAGGAACCAATACACTGGTATAAGACTTTAAATAATCTCTTAGCCCTGATCTGTCAACATCTATCTCCAGAGCAACACGATAATAGTTATCATTGTGAAAAAAACTTCCGCTTTCAACTATTACCCATTTATTATCTGAAGTTAAGCACTCCAGATGTGAAGAAATAATGCCGGTTTCCTCACGGTTAGAAGTGATATTCAGTTCATCAGCTACTGGAGATTTTGTATTAGTGTTCAGAAAATCCTTGAAAGCAAGATTTAAGTTTAGAATAAGATTTGAGTCATCGGCTGAGGAGCTTGTATTGCTGAAAGGCACGATAAGTATTATCATGCACAATGCAAGCATAAAACTTAGGGTTTGCTTTAGAGTTTTAGTCATATCGATTCCTCCTTAAAAAATGATTCGTGCATTGCTTACAAAAATATCAACAATGCAGCCGATCATTCCGCAATTTTATACTATTATATCATATTTTTATTTAATTGTCAACATTTAATGTTAAATATATACTACAAAAATTCGCATGGTTGTTATTGATATTTTGTTGGTTTTATACATAAAACTCTTCCATTGTATCAAGGCACAAACAAGCCAGCCTTCCGCATTCTGAAACAGCTCCGCAGTCTATACAGATATTATTATGACTGCGATAGATCTCAGGCTTTCCGCTGTATATAAGCGTAGGAGTATGACCTGTGACTACATAAACTGAATCATCATCAAAATATTTCTTCTCCGGGTCAGTTCTATACATAATTAGTTCTTCTACACTGTACTCACTAAGCTTTTTATCTGGTCTGAAATTGCCAAGACCTGCATGAACAAGGATAAATGTTTTCTCGCCCACGTCAATGACTTCATAATACGAAAACTCAGAAAGATATTCTATCACCTCTTCCCTTTCCTCCTTGTCAAGTCTTACAAACTCATCATATGTCGTTTTTCCGCCTTCATATAACCAGTCTATAAGCTCGTTCATGACAGTGATATCAACCTGAGATTCTGCATTTTCCTCTGTTATATCTACCGCAAGTTTTCTCAGTACATCAAGAGCTAACAGATCATGATTGCCCATTATCGGATATACATTTGGTCTCATCATCATATCCCTCAGCAGTTCAATCGGCTGAGATCCCTTGTCCACTACGTCCCCAAGTATTATTAGATCATCATTGTCTGAGAATCTGATCTTGTTCAGCATACGAAGATATTTATCATATTCTCCATGAATATCACTCATCACATAGATCGCCATAGTTGTATCCTCCCCCTATTGATAGTAATAACTATTATAATCTATTTAATCCGGAAAATCAATAGTGTCTAATAAAAAATCTCCCTCCTGCCATAACAGGAGAGAGCAAAAGTTTTACTATTAGTCTTTGAGAATCAGCTGCCTGAGAAGTATAAAATCATATACATCAGCCCTTCCGTCAGAGTTTATATCTGCTGCTTTCTGCATATCTTCTGTTATTACAGAATCCGGGATCATCAGCCAGTCCGCAAATATCAGCATATCTACCGCAGTTACTTCACCATCGCCGTCAATATCGCCTTTTATCGGTTCCTTGATCTCAGGCTTTGCTGTCACCGTTACAGCTGCCTCAGCATATTCATCTCCACAAACAGCATAGATCATGGTCTCGCCTTCACTTAAACCTGTTATGATCCCGTTCTCGATCTTGGCTATCGCCTTGTTGCTTACTATCCATTTCATCTCCCCTTCCGGACAATTCAAAACCGCAAGCTCTGACTCTTCCTCAACTGCAATTGTTATTTCTTTTGGTATTATTACCATTGCTTTTGAAGTGGTAGTTTCAGTTTCAGGCACTGTAGTTGTAGTGATTGCAGCAGTTGTGGTTAAAGATGTAGTTGCTGCGGAGGAAGATGTTGTTGCAGATGCAGTCGAACTTGCGGAAGCTTTGGTTGTTGTAGTGACATTTAGTGTTGTAGATGCAGTCGCAGTGGTAGAAGTTGTTGTGGATGTTTTGGTGGAAGTTGTGGTCACTATTCCGTCAACTGATATCAGCGTTCCCTGCTTAAGCTTGTTAAGAAGTTCAATGTTCTGTGCTGATGTTCCAGCATAATTTGTTATGCCGTTCGCACTTGCTATACTCTGACGATGAGAAAATGAAGAATCAATTCCAATAGACTTAAGCGCATCTACAATTGATGTGAATGATGTTTCACACTTTGGATAGTATTGATAATTCACCGGTGGTGTATAGTCAGGATCAAGCAGCATTCCAGATTTCAATAGTTCGAGCATTTCTATATTCTGGCTTGCAGTACCGGAATATCCGCTTATACCATTGCATTCAGCTATCCTTTGACGATTTGAAAACGATGAATCTGCACCTATTGACTTCAAGGCATCTACTATAGAGGTCATATCCTGAGAACACGCTTTGAAATAACCGTCTTTTACCGGGTCCGGCGGAATAGGAATATTAATAGGGTCATTAAGATCAAAGTTATAGTAGCTTACATCAAGATCAACATTCTCACTTATTCCGTTGACTCTGCCCTTGTCAGAATACTGCCATATCTTGCAGACACCGCTTTTATCATAGTTTAAAGGATCAACTGCATATGTGCCGCTTGGATACTGCGCCCACCAGATCACACATCCTGAATTTCTCAGAGCTTCAACATCTATATAATTCGTGAACCAGTTTTTGTTAGCGTAAACTCCAGGTGTATATCCAGCAGATTCAATTACCTTCATAGCCGAAAGAAGACATTTTGTAAGTTCATTTTTTCCCATGTTCATCTGTGCGTTCGATACCTCTACGTCAATAAAAACCGGAAGCTGCATCTTTCTTCTGCCAAGATCGTTTACAAACGACTTTGCATTGGATATGAATTCGCTCTCATTTCCAGCTCCGCAGTAATAATATGCACCTACTTTTAATCCGGCTGCTCTTGCTTCGGTATAGTTTTTATTCCAGTTGATGTCTGTAGAATAATTTGCATCCTGACGATTAGTGGTTCCTGCTCTTATGATTGCAAATCCTATTCCTGAACTTGCAACACCGTTCCAGTTTATGCTGCCCTGATATTTTGAAACATCTATTCCGTAATAAATATACGGGTATGCCTCGGTTTTAAAGTGTGACTGACCGTTGATCAGGCTAAAAATTAATACAATAAAGGCAGCAGCAATTGCAGTTGATCTTGAAATGAATCCTGACATTCTCTTCACTCCATTCTATTATTTCTTAACTTAAACAGCAATGTCATCGTTTCATATCCCACTTCCTTTCCTCTGTATTCTTGCTGCTTATGTTTACAGCTTTATTATATCATGTTTTACATCAGCCATATATTAGGGGGGATTTTTTTGTTTATGTTATATCAATTATTTTTTTCAAAACTATTGATTTATTATCCGCTTTGTGCTATAATAAATGGGTAAATTTCAAACTCGTTAGTAATATCTTTCAGTTTGACGTTAGAGAATGCAGTGGTATCGAAGTGGTCATAACGGACATGACTCGAAATCATGATGCCCC
>CAMNFW010000039.1 GCA_946537565.1 uncultured Ruminococcus sp.
AGTCAACACGCTTACCAAGAAGGTTCTGACGGAAACGTCCCTGCTTACCCTTAAGCATATCAGACAGGGATTTCAGCGCACGGTTGCTGGGACCGGTAACAGGTCTGCCGTGTCTGCCGTTATCTATAAGGGCATCAACAGCCTCCTGGAGCATTCTCTTTTCGTTTCTTACGATGATATCGGGAGCGTCCAGCTCCAGCATTCTCTTAAGACGGTTATTTCTGTTGATAACACGTCTGTAAAGATCATTAAGGTCTGATGTAGCGTAACGTCCGCCGTCCAGCATGATCATAGGACGGAGATCAGGCGGTATAACAGGTACCACATCCAGTATCATCCACTCAGGCTTATTTCCTGAAAGGCGGAAAGCCTCGATGATCTGGAGTCTCTTAAGGAGCTTGACCTTTTTCTGACCGGCAGGAAGTCCCTCCAGCTCATTCTTAAGGTCATCAGCAACGATCTCGATATTGTTCTTCCACTCGATATCGTCCAGCTCAGCAAACTTCTGGCACTCTTCACACTGACACTGTGAAGGATTATTGAAGCATGAAACTGTTCTCTTTCCGCCCAGAGAGATCTTTCCGATCTCGATCATTCTGTTCTTCTGGGTATCAAATCTTGCGGGATCGTACTCATTGAGCAGCTTCTTTATAGCCTCAGCACCCATTTCAGCCTTGAAATCGTCCTCGCCGTACTTATCAAGGTATGAGAGATATTCTTTCTCTGAAAGGAGCTGTTTTTTCACAAGCTCGGTGCTGCCGGGATCAGTAACGATATATTTTGTGAAGTAAAGCACTTCCTCCAGGCGCTTCTGTGAAATCTCCAGCACCTGACCTATACGGGAAGGAGTACCCTTGAAGTACCAGATATGGGAAACAGGAGCAGCCAGCTCGATATGACCCATTCTCTCTCTTCTTACTCTTGCCCTTGTAACTTCAACTCCGCAGCGGTCGCAGATCTTTCCCTTGAAGCGTATCTTCTTGAATTTGCCGCAGTGACATTCCCAGTCCTTAGTAGGTCCGAAGATCCTCTCACAGAACAGACCGTCACGCTCCGGCTTCTGTGTTCTGTAGTTTATAGTCTCAGGTCTTTCAACGACTCCGTATGACCAGCTCCTGATCTGTTCCGGTGAAGCCAGACCGATCTTTATTGATTCAAAAGTATTAAATTCCAAACTGCTACCTCCTGTTAGTAGGTATCGCATCTGATGCACTATACATCAGAGCAGGCTTATACACAGTACTCAGGGAAAAACCTTTTTTATAAAAGGCCTTTCCCCAGACCCTTTCCAAAGACTTTCAGCCTCGTGGAGAAGGGCAGTTGCTTTTATATTTATATTATTTTTACCTTAGTGCAGTACCGCATTCTTATCAGTTGTCGCCGTAATCATCGTCCAGCTCCATGTGATCGAAGGCATCGTCATCGTCACCGAAGCTAAGGTCATCGCCGTCCTCGCCGAAATCGTCGTCAAAATTCAGCTCATCGCCGTTATCGACAAGTTCGAGGTCGCCGTCCTCATCGTCCTCAGCGGAGTAGCCTGCTTCAGCCATATCACTGTCGGAATAGTTAGTGGTATCAGCAGTATCCTCATCAGCGAAGGAATCCTTTGAAGGTATCGGATCGTCATCGAAGTTCTGCTTAAGGTCGATCTCCTCCTGATTGATATCCAGTACACGGACATCAAGACAGAGTGACTGCATTTCTTTAATAAGAACCTTGAAGGATTCTGGGATTCCCGGAGTAGGAACATTCTGACCCTTGACGATAGCTTCATAGGTATTGACACGTCCGATAGTATCATCAGACTTTACAGTCAGTATTTCCTGGAGAGTGTAAGCAGCACCATAAGCCTCCAGAGCCCATACTTCCATCTCTCCGAAACGCTGTCCGCCGAACTGAGCCTTACCGCCAAGAGGCTGCTGAGTTACCAGTGCATAAGGACCTACAGAACGTGCATGGATCTTATCATCTACCAGATGATGGAGCTTGAGGTAGTACATATATCCGACGGTTACACGGTTATCGAACTTCTCACCGGTACGTCCGTCATAGAGCGTGAATTTACAGTCATAATCGCCATGCTCATTGAAGTCAAGAGCTTTGGGGTTGATGACCTTATCCATGGAATTCAGCTCAAAGAGATCATCGTGATGACCCTGATTCTTTTCGTTTGCACTCTTGAAGCATTCACGGATATCGTCCTCATGAGCGCCGTCGAATACAGGTGTCATTATATGCCAGCCCAGTGCCTTGCAAGCCATGCCGAGATGTACTTCAAGCACCTGACCGATATTCATACGGGAAGGAACGCCGAGAGGATTCAGCACGATATCCAGCGGTGTACCGTCGGGAAGGAACGGCATATCCTCCTCAGGAAGTATACGGGATACAACACCCTTGTTACCGTGACGGCCAGCCATTTTATCGCCGACTGTGATCTTTCTCTTCTGTGCGATATAGCAGATTACACGCATATTAACGCCTGCATTCAACTCCTCGCAGTTTTCTCTTGTGAATACCTTTACGTCAACGATTACGCCGGCTTCACCGTGAGGCACCTTAAGAGAATTATCTCTTACCTCTCTTGCCTTTTCACCGAAAATAGCACGGAGAAGTCTTTCCTCAGCAGTAAGCTCGGTCTCGCCCTTTGGAGTTACCTTTCCGACAAGGATATCGCCGGCAGTTACCTCAGAGCCTATTCTTATGATACCGTTTTCGTCAAGATTAGCCAGAGCGTCATCGCCCACATTGGGGATATCACGGGTGATCTCCTCAGGTCCCAGCTTGGTGTCACGGCATTCGATCTCATATTCCTCGATATGAACAGAGGTGAAAACATCTTCACGAACGAGTCTCTCGTTAAGAAGAACAGCGTCCTCATAGTTATAGCCTTCCCAGGTCATGAAGCCGATAAGAGCATTCTTACCCAGTGAGATCTCACCGTCAGATGTTGCAGGGCCGTCAGCCAGCACCTGACCCTTCTTGACCTCCTCACCAACAGCAACTATAGGTCTCTGGTTCACACAAGTACCCTGGTTGGAGCGCTTGAACTTGATGAGGTCATACTTATGCTCGATTCCTTCGGAGTCGATCATGTGTATCTTGTCAGCATCGACATAGGTTATGCGGCCGTCATACTTTGAAACCACGCATACACCTGAGTCAACAGCTGCCTTGTATTCCATTCCTGTTCCTACGAAAGGACGCTCGGTCTTAAGGAGCGGAACTGCCTGACGCTGCATATTTGAACCCATGAGGGCACGGTTAGCGTCATCATTTTCCAGGAACGGGATCATTGATGTAGCTACGGATACTACCATTTTAGGAGAAACGTCCATGTAGTCAACGATCTCACGCTCACATTCAAGGATCTGATCACGGTGACGGGCATTTACTCTTGGTCTTGCCAGCTTTCCGTCCTCAGTAAGAGGCTCGTTAGCCTGAGCAACAACATAGTTATCCTCAGTATCAGCTGTCATATATACAACTTCATTTGTAACTACACCTGTAGCCTTATCGACTTTTCTGTAAGGTGCCTCGATGAAGCCGTATTCATTAATTCTTGCAAAGGTAGCCAGATAGGAGATAAGTCCGATGTTAGGACCTTCAGGAGTCTCGATAGGACACATTCTTCCATAGTGGCTATAATGAACGTCACGAACCTCAAATCCGGCACGGTCTCTTGAAAGACCTCCCGGGCCGAGGGCTGAAAGACGCCTCTTATGAGTAAGCTCAGCAAGAGGGTTGTTCTGATCCATGAACTGTGACAGAGGTGAGGAGCAGAAGAATTCCTTCATTGCAGAGGAAATAGGTCTGATATTGATAAGTGCCTGAGGAGTGAGGGTATTAACATCCTGAGTCTGGATGTTCATTCTCTCACGGATTCCTCTTTCCATTCTCGCATAACCGATACGGAACTGGTTCTGGAGAAGCTCACCCACGCTGCGGATACGTCTGTTGCCCAGGTGGTCGATATCATCAACAGTGCCGACACCGTCGCAGAGGTTGATGAAATAGCTGATAGTAGCGAAGATATCATCGAGTATGATATGCTTCGGAACAAGCTCATCTGCCTTCTTGCGGATATTGTCCTCAAGCTCATCAGCATCAGCGGAGGTCTCAAGGATCTCTCTCAGCACCTTGAAGGACACCTTCTCGTTAATGCCGTATTTTTCTGTATCGAAGTCAACATAGCCCTTGATGTCTACCATTCCGTTGCCGATGATCTTGACCTTGCGCTCAACGAATTCAATGGTAGTCTCACCACGCTCATTGGTGCGGTATTCCTTTACCTCAACGGTAACGAACGCATAATATACACCAGCCTGCTCAATCTCACAGGCTTTTTCGTAATTGATCTTATCACCTGCGTCAGCCATGATCTCACCGGTCATAGGATTGATAACAGGCTCAGCAAGGGTGTGGCCAGCCAGACGTGAAGCAATGCCCAGCTTCTTATTATATTTGTATCTTCCGAAGCGGCAGAGATCATATCTCTTTGCATCGAAGAAAAGGTTATTCAGGTGGGTAACTGCGCTTTCAACAGTCGGAGGCTCGCCGGGACGGAGCTTTTTGTATACATCAATCAGCGCATCTGAATTATTCTTTGTCTGATCCTTCTGGAGGATAGTCTGCTTAAGTCTTTCGTCCTCGCCGAACATCTCATAGATCTCTTCATCAGAGCCTACGCCGAGGGCACGGATAAAGGTTGTTATCGGAATCTTTCTGTTCTTGTCTATACGGACATAGACCACATCGTTGGAATCCATTTCATATTCCAGCCATGCACCTCTGTTAGGGATAACAGTGGTATTGAACAGATCCTTACCGGTCTTATCCTTTTCAAAAGCATAATATACACCAGGAGAACGAACCAGCTGTGATACGATAACACGCTCAGCACCGTTGATAACGAAGGTACCGCTGTCTGTCATAAGCGGGAAATCACCCATATAGATCTCACTTTCGCTGACAGCGCCTGTCTCCTTGTTTGCGAGGATAGCTGTGGCTCTCATTGCTACCTGATAGGTAGTACCTCTTGACTTACATTCTGCCAAAGAGTATTTGGGGGTCTCATCGAATCTGTAGTCCTTGAAATTGAGGACGAGATTACCGTTATAGTCAGTAATGGCAGTCATATCACGGAAAACTTCCCTGAGTCCCTCTTCCCTGAACCACTGATACGAGTTCTTCTGAACTTCGATCAGGTTCGGCATTTCGAGAGGCTCGGTAATTTTACCGAAGCTCATTCTGACGTTCTTTCCCAGCTGCTTAGGTGTAACTTTCACCATAGGCGGAACCTCCTTATTTTTATACTGCACACCGGCGGAATAAGCTTCTCAGCCGCTCATAGCTGAACGGACAGATATTCACCGCAGGCTGACAGGTTTGATTGAGATAAAAGATGACCGTATCTGTAAAAAATTTGCCGTAACCTATTGACAAGAGCATAGTTTTTATGATATAATATCTTGCAGAATGCGGCACTTTTCCATATTGATACATTATATAATTATAATACATTAATATTAGTTTGTCAAGGGCATTCTGGAAAGATTAGTCATTTCGCCGGTTTTTCAGAAGAAACAGCCGGCTCTTTTTGTATACATAAGTTAAGCTGTAAAAATTCAGTTTCTGAGGCTAAAAAAATATTTTTACAGATTTCGCTATATTGATTTTACTTTTCGCCTGAAAATCCGTATATTATCCTAAAAAAACAGATCACCGCATCAGCTGAGATACGGTGATCTTATTTTTGTCATTACATTGTCACAACAAAGCAGATGCTCTTTCCTTCTTCATTGTCAACATTTATCTTGAATCTGTGCTTGTCAATAATAGACTTTGCTATTGCAAGACCCAGACCATAGCTTCCGGAAGCACGGTTTCGTGACTCATCACTGCGGAAGAAGCGCTCGAATATCCTTTCTTTATCCGCTTCCTTCACACCTGAACCTGTGTTAAATACCGACAGTACACGTTTATCCCCCTGTTTTTTCAGGCCGACACGCACGGTTCCGCCCTCGTTGGAATATTTCAGGGCATTGTCTATGAATATGGCAGCCATTTGTTTTATGTGCTGTTCACTGCCCACAAGATCAAGTCCCTCTTCAATATCAAGCTCAAATTTCCGGTTCATCTCAAATGCCTGGCACTCAAAAGGCAGTGCAGTATTTTCAATAGCCTGGCTGAGGTCGAAATTAGCAAAAATCAGCTTGGCAGTATTATTTTCCAGTCTCGTCAGATTCAGCAGCTCGTTGACCAGGACATTCATTTTATCAGCCTGATCAGTTATATACGTCAGCCATTTGTTCTCGCCTATCTCGCCCTTGAGTACATCTGCGTTGGCTGATATAACAGTAAGAGGAGTTTTAAGCTCATGGCTGGCATCTGAAATAAACTGTTTCTGTTTTGAGAACGCCTCCTTGATAGGCTTAACTATCAGTCCGCTGAGGAAATAAGAAGCTATCGACAAAACGATTATACTGATAAGTCCAATGAAAATAGTTGTCCTGAACAGCTTTTGCAGCATATCCATTTCCGGACTTTTATCAGTGAAAACTATCAGGGTGCCGTTGCTTTTTTCCGCAGCAAGAAACTGATACTGATTATTGACCATGCCGCTTTTCAGGTCGCTTTTAAGTATCTCAGTGATATATTTCTGAGCCAGCTCTTCAGTCATGTCATCGTTATTGAGGGTGGCAAGATAGTTTCCCTCCTGGTCCGCCATTATAATAAAGAAGTCAATAGTTCCGAGAGATCGTGGAACAGCATTGGGATTTTTATTTTTCTGTTCAGCATTCATGCCCGGGTCGCCATTCTGACTGTTCGCAGGCATCGAAGAATTACTGTTTGGGAGAGAAGATGTGGTTGCGGTTGTTTTCTTTTCAGTTGAAGCAGAAGATGCCGGCGCAGTGGTCTGAGGTGCAGCAGAAAGCTGAACTATACCTCCGCCACTGTCAACTCCAGGCATATATGCCATCGGCTGCCATCCTCCGCCGTCAAATCCCGGTCTCCAGCCGCCGTCATCAGGTCTTTCCGGACGTTCATCCCCGCCCCACTGCCACCACCAGCCTGTAGGCATTTCAGGCCGGTCATCATCGTCAGGATCTTTCGGTTCGCTGGGTTCCTCCGGTTCTTCCGGTTCTTTTGTAGCCGGCTCAGTTTTAGGCGGCTCAGTCTTAGGCGGTTCAGTCTTAGGCGGCTCAGCAGCAGTCATTTCCTCCGGCGGAACATCCTCTGGCGGCAGTTCTTCCGGAGGCGGTTCTTCCTCCGGCGGAATATTCTCAGGTTCAGTTTCAGTTTTCGGGGCAGTGACTGTTGTCTGGGCAGCTGTTGTTGCCGGAACAGTTTCCTGTGTGGAAGCTTCAGTTGACGCAGGCATTGAAGGGCCATCATTGCCAGGTTCACCGGTAGGCTTTTCCGGCGGAACATCATATTTATGCTCTTTATCATCTTCAGGACGGATAAATGTAAAGGGCGGATTTTTGGTCTCGTCATATTCAACACCGGCTGCGACCTGTTCCAGCACATTCGTGGACTGCCGCTCCATAAGGGCGTGCATTATCAGGTTGACCGCTCCAAGAAGTGCAATGAATATGGCTAAAAGTATGCAGACAATAATGCTGAAAAATCTCAGCTGAACTTTTTTGAACAAAGGCTCACACCTCCCTGATTTTATTCTTATTCAAGAGAATAGCCGATACCTCTTGCGGTTTTGATCTGTGCAGGTGATTTTATGACCTTGATCTTTTTTCTGAGGAATGATATGTACACCTCAATATTGTTGTATTCAACATCGCTTTCGTATCCCCAGATCTTCTCGATAATGCGTTCTTTCGGAAGGATCTGCTTAGGGTTGGCAATAAGAAGCTCCATGATCTGGAATTCCTTAAGGCTCAGCTTCACGTCATTGCCGCCGTAGCTTATAGAGCAGGTGTTCTTGTGCAGCTCCAGACCGTTGAACTCGACCCGGTTCTCGTCAATTATCTCTCCCTTGCGTCTTGTTAGGGCACGCACTCTTGCCAGCAGCTCACCGGTGACGAAGGGTTTAGTAAGATAGTCATCGGCACCGCAGTCAAGACCATTGATCTTGTCCTCGACCTCACTTCTTGCGGTGAGCAGCAGAACAGGGGTATTGATCTTCTCAGCCCTCATATTCTTAAGGATCTCTATGCCGCTCATTCCTGGCAGCATTATATCAAGTATTATTCCGTCATAAACGCCAGTCAGCGCATTATCCAGACCGTCGATGCCGTCATAAACCGTGTCAACTGAATACATATTTCTTTTAAGTATCTCCGACAGAGCATCTGCCAGCTGAACTTCATCTTCTACAACTAAAAGCTTCATAATAAATGTACCTCCTATAAACATAATAAACCACTATACATTTTATTATAGCACAAATTATTGAAATAAGCTTAAATTCAATATGTTGATTAAGAAAAAATATAGCCTGTTTTTTGTGCATTTTAACAATTTTATTATTTTTTCGTAAACAATCGTTGACTTAAGTTGGGATTTGTGATAAAATTAATAAGCAAGAGTATTATTTTTTGTATTTTATTCAAATTGTAATATACGCTGCCCGGAATAATACTCAAAGGCATAATCAAAACATCAGGAGGACGATTGTCATGCGATCACCACAAGATTATAAAAAAGCCAAAGGTCTGTTCGGTGCTGATATGAAAAAATACGAAGAGGTTTACAGTATCTATGCCGCTTCGGGTTATACAAAGGAACTTTGTGAAGCTTATGCCAGTGCCTTTGTTGACGATGTCAAGAAGCCTTCAAATTTTGATATAGTGGAAACTGCACGGCTTTACGACCGCATACATGACTCAAAAATGGTTGAGTTCTATCTCAGTATGCTCTCAGACAAGAAGATCAGCGGCGATGACAAATTCTATTACTGTATCGAAACCCTAAAAAATATGAGCAAGCAGGGTCATTGGCGTGACGCTGAGGACTTCCGCACAGAAAATATCAATTTTATGCAGAAGCACTCCGAAAAAGTGTCAATGAAACGGACTGCCGATATGTATATTGCTCTTGCTTTGGCTGACTGTGCTGCAAAGAAATACGATCAGGCAATGCGGCTCATCACCGGTTTCGGCTACAAGCCCGGAAAAAATGATACAAAATTGCTGGAAATGCTCATAACCACTGTCTACATCTATGCCAAAAAGGGTGACAATGAAGCTCTTGAAGGAGCAATTGCCAACGCAAAAGGCGGTCTTAAGCTGATAACTGAACCGGAGTTTCCATGGAGCGTAGACTACTATGAAAAATGTATCGACGAGGCCGCAAACGGCGTCTTATAACAAAATATACACATAATCAGTACAATATTGCAGGAGCCTTGCGCTCCTGTTTTTGTTTTGGGCAGTATAAATTTACAAAAAATTCAAATTTTGCAAAAAAAGTTATCTCTTTTATGTTGATTAACTGTTTTTACAATATTGCGTTTCCGCCTCAATCCTGTCGCCTCTGTGAGAAATCGAAAACCAATTAACAATATCTGCAAATGCCGTCTGTCCTGAAATATCCATATTTTAAGCCATTTTCAACAAAATATTTATATTTTAATTTATAAATATTTTGTTTTCAATCAACTTTGTTTCAGAAATATGTATTTATAAACATTTTTATTTTGTTAATATTAAATTAATTTTTCCTTTTGACTAAATTATAGCAATATCGTTCAAAAAATCGGCAATATTATCAATTGATTATCTCCGCAGTTTATTCTATAATACAATTGTCGGAAGGGAAAAAGCCTTAAACAAGCTGATTCCTCCGCAAGATCAAATTTCAGATACATTTTTATGTGTCCTGTGGATCACGGCAAATATGATTTTATATCCTTGTAAATATCCGGTTCAAACTCCTCCGGATAAGGTTCTTTCTACTCCGTCTCAGCAAACTTCAGTGCTATATGCTGTTTATTAAACATTAATGCCTATAATATGTTTAATCGCCTAAATTCAGCTTTCCATCAGTGAAAACGTTAAGATAGCCTATGTACTTCAGAAGGATATATCATATGGGTGCAGCTACGGAAACCGCACCGTGCCAGCGGTTTGATGCGTATAGAGGGTGCGTATCAGCCAGAAAGTATAATAGCGTTCTTCTTTGGCAAATTGAGAGGGTGCCAGGGAAGAGCGCTATTTTCTTTTTATAGCCTCTAAATCCGCAATCAAACGGGCTGTGCCTGATGCACAGCCCTTATCTTATGATTTCTTCTTCATTTTGCGGAGTGTGTATCCCTCATTTACCTTCAGCTCTCCCCTGTCGATTGCCAGCGCATAGTCAGGCACATCACGGGTAACTGTTGTTCCGGCTGCGGTGTAAACGCCCTTGCCCAGCTTTATCGGCGCAATAAGACTTGTATTGCTGCCGACAAAGCTATAGTCTCCGATAACGCAGCGGCTCTTTGCAATTCCGTCAAAGTTCACTGTAACCGTTCCGGCTCCGATATTGACCTTCTTGCCAATATCTGAATCCCCTACATACGCAAGATGTGCAATGGCTGTCTTTTCACCAACCGACGAATTCTTTATCTCAACAAAGTCACCGATCTTAGCTCCGTCCTTAATAGTGCTGCCCGGACGGATATGCACATACGGTCCTACATTTACATCATTGCCGATCACCGAATCCTGTGCCTGTGCTGTGTTGAACACAACATTATTTCCGATCGTACAGTTTTCTGCAACAGAATACGGCCCGATGACGCAGCCCGTGCCGATCTTTGTTCCACGGCGAAGTATAGTTCCGGGAAGTATCTCCGTGCCAAGTCCGATCTCTACGCTGCGTTCTATTATAACGCCGTCAGTGCTGACAAATCCCACTCCGTTTTCAAGGTGCTTGTCTATGACCATTTCACGGGCAATATTATTCAGCTTAAGAAGATCTTTTCTGTCGTTAGCACCAAGTATTATCTGTGGATTTGCCGATTTATAGGCACCTGCACGTTTTCCTTCAGACAAAGCTATGCTGACTGTATCAGTGAGATAATACTCCTTCTGAACATTATTATTCGTAAGCTTTCCAAGCAGCTTTATAAGATCAGCTGTCCTGAACCAGTACGCTCCGGAATTGACCTCCCTTATTTTCAGCTGTTCTTCATCTGCATCCTTTTGCTCAACTATAGCGCTTATGCCGGTCTCGCTGCGGATTATCCTGCCATAGCCCTTCGGTTCTTCCAGTTCCGCTGTTATGACCGTCACCGCATTGCTGTTCTGCTCATGAACTATAAGTGCTTCTTTAATAGTTGCAGCATCTATAAACGGCGCATCTCCGCACAATACAAGGGTGCTTCCGCTTTCGTCACCGCTGAGAAAAGGTATAGCCTGCTGCACTGCATGACCTGTTCCAAGCCTTTCAGCCTGAAGAACCGTTTTATACCTGCCGCCCAGATACTCATCTATCATCTCGCCTTTGAATCCCTTAACTACGCATATGTCACCTGTCCCCGCCTGTTCACAGGCACTTATCACCCACTCCAGCATCGGCTCACCTAAAACCTTGAACAGCGGCTTCGGTATCTCCGCCTTCATTCTCTTGCCCTGTCCGCCTGCTAAGATTATTGCTTTATTCATTGTTTCGTCCTCCTTTTCAGATACTGTATAATTGCATTTATCTGCATAACCAGTGCCTTATTATTAATTATCACAAATTCTCACAATAATTTCAAGTCTTTTTATTGCTTTTTATTTATTTTTCTCAAACTTTTGTGCAAAGTGCTACAATTTCAACCTATATTTTTTCACTTAATAGATATGGTATTTTTTGACTGGATATGTTATAATAGATATAAGTCGGAGAGACTATAACGTCTTTTCCGGTAATGTTTTAAACTGGAGGTATACACCAATGGCAAATAAGTATTGTTACCTTTTTAAAGAAGGTAATGCAAGCATGAGAGAGCTTCTCGGCGGTAAGGGCGCTAACCTGGCTGAGATGACTAACATCGGACTTCCTGTACCTCAGGGATTCACAATCACTACAGAGGCTTGTACTCAGTATTACGAGGACGGCGGTATCTCTGATGAGATCATGGCTGAGATCAATGAGTACATCGGCAAAATGGAAGAGATCACCGGCAAAAAGTTCGGCGACAAGGAGAATCCGCTCCTCGTTTCCGTTCGTTCAGGCGCAAGAGCTTCTATGCCCGGTATGATGGACACAATCCTCAACCTCGGTCTTAACGAGACTGTTGTTAATACTATCGCTGAAAAGTCCGGCAATGCTCGTTGGGCTTGGGACTGCTACAGAAGATTTATCCAGATGTACTCCGACGTTGTTATGGAAGTCGGCAAAAAGTACTTCGAGGAGCTTATCGACAAGATGAAGGCTGAAAGAGGCGTTCAGCAGGACGTTGAGCTCAATGCTGATGACCTTAAGGAGCTGGCTAACCAGTTCAAGGCTGAGTATAAGTCAAAGATCGGCTCTGACTTCCCGGATGATCCTAAGGAGCAGCTCATCGGTGCTATCAAGGCTGTTTTCCGTTCATGGGACAACCCCAGAGCTAATGTATACAGAATGGATAACGATATCCCGTTCTCATGGGGTACTGCTGTAAACGTTCAGTCAATGGCTTTCGGTAATATGGGCGATAACTGCGGTACAGGCGTTGCTTTCACCCGTGACCCCGCTACCGGTGAAAAGAAGCTCATGGGTGAGTTCCTTAAGAACGCTCAGGGCGAAGACGTTGTTGCTGGTGTTCGTACTCCTATGCCTATCCAGCAGATGGCTGACGAATTCCCGGAGGCTTATGAGGAGTTCGTAAAGGTTTGCCAGATCCTTGAGGATCGTTATCACGATATGCAGGACATGGAGTTCACTGTTGAAGACGGTAAGCTCTATATGC
>CAMNFW010000040.1 GCA_946537565.1 uncultured Ruminococcus sp.
TTGAGGGGCGTGTGTCGAGAGACGTATGGGTTCAAGTCCCATTACTCGCACCAAACTTCCGATCTTATGGTCGGAAGTTTTTTGTTTTAAATATGTCCCGAAATACTTGACTTTCCGGGATAAATATGATATAATAGTTTTACCTCGTTTGGGGTTTTATTTTTGTGCCCCGTTGAGGGAGGCAAACAACCTACCTTTCCACTGAGAAAGGAAGAAATTTATCAGGAGGTGCCGAAAATGAGAGTTAAGGTTACTTTAGCCTGCACTGAGTGCAAGCAGCGCAACTACGTTTCCAAGAAGAACAAGAAGAACGACCCTGACAGACTTGAAATGATGAAACATTGCAAATTCTGCAGAAAGCATACTCTTCACAAGGAAACTAAGTAAGCGGAAAGGAGTTTGAAGAATGGCTAAAAAATCTTCAGCTTCCGCTGACGAAAAATCAAAAAGCAAAAAAGGTCAGAACAAGGTCGCAAAATGGTTCAAAGACCTAAGGATCGAGTTCAAGAAAGTTGTCTGGCCGTCAAGAAAGACCGTTGTCACAAACACATCTGTTGTTCTCGGAGTTGTAGTTCTCTCTTCTCTGCTGATGTTCGGTCTTGACGAAGGATTTCTTGCACTTCTGCGTCTCATCTACAATCACTGATAAAAGAATTCTCAGGAGGATAAATTATGTCAGAAGCAGCTAAGTGGTACGTTATCCACACTTATTCAGGCTACGAGAATAAGGTAGCACAGAATATCGAAAAGGTTGTTGAAAACCGTAAGCTTCACGATCTTATCCACGAGGTCAGAGTTCCTACTGAAACAGTAGAAGAAATTGCAGACGGAAAATCCAAGACCATTGAGCGCAAAACTTATCCCGGTTACGTTCTGGTCAAAATGATTGTTACTGACGATTCATGGTATGTAGTCAGAAATACCAGAGGCTGCACCGGCTTTGTCGGTCCTGCTTCCGAACCTACTCCCCTCTCAGAAGAAGAAGTCAAAAAACTCTTCGGCATTGACGTTTCCAGCGTTGAGGTCAATTTCAAGGAGGGCGACAGAGTTCAGATCTCAGGTACAGCTATGGACGGCTTCATCGGTGTCGTTCAGAACATCAACATCGACGACCGTACAGTTGATCTGCTTGTATCAATGTTCGGCCGTGAAACTCCCACAACTGTTCCTATCAGTCAGGTAATAGCTGTGGACGATTAATCAGGTCAAAATAGAGACTTTATTGTCTCAGTGGGAGAGGTAAAATAATTCTTGCCTCGCCATTTACCACATTTATGGAGGTGCGAATACATGGCACAGAAAGTAGTTGGCTACATTAAGCTTCAGATCGCAGCAGGAAAGGCTACTCCTGCACCGCCTGTTGGTCCGGCACTCGGTCAGCACGGCGTTAATATCATGGCATTCACAAAGGAATTCAACGAGAGAACTAAGAACGATATCGGTATGATAATCCCTGTTGTTATCACAGTTTACGCTGACCGTTCATTCTCTTTCATCACTAAGACTCCCCCCGCTGCAGTTCTTATCAAAAAGGCTTGCAACATCGAAAGCGGTTCAGGAGTTCCCAACAAGACTAAGGTCGCTAATATCACCAAGGAGCAGATCCAGAAGATCGCTGAGCAGAAAATGCCCGACCTCAACGCTGGTTCACTGGAAGCAGCTATGAGCATGATCGCTGGTACAGCTCGTTCAATGGGCGTTGTAGTTGTTGACTAATAATAATTTATGAATGATGAGGGAATAATTATTATTCCGTTCTGACTTCTCATGGTGGGAGGAAAATTCCGCTAACCGGGTATAAGTAATCCCGGTATTACCACTTAAATAGGAGGAAATATAATGAAACACGGCAAAAGATACGTTGACAGCGCAAAGGCTGTTGACAGTAATAAGCTTTATGAGTCAGCAGACGCTCTTGAATTAGTCTGCCAGAATGCAAAGGCTAAGTTCGACGAAACAGTTGAAGCTCATATCCGTCTTGGTGTTGACTCAAGACACGCTGACCAGCAGGTAAGAGGTGCTGTTATCCTGCCTAATGGTACAGGTAAAAAGGTTAGAGTTCTCGTTTTCTGCAAGGAAGACAAGTACGAAGCAGCTCAGGCTGCCGGCGCTGAGTACGTTGGCGGCATGGACTATGTTGAGAAGATCCAGAAAGAAAACTGGATGGATTTCGATGTTGTGATCGCTTCACCTGACATGATGGGTCTTGTTGGTCGTCTTGGTAAGATCCTTGGACCTCGTGGTCTTATGCCAAACCCGAAGGCTGGCACAGTTACACCTGATGTTGCAAAGGCTGTAAACGATGCTAAAGCTGGTAAGATCGAGTATCGTCTTGATAAGACCAATATCATTCACTGTCCTATCGGCAAAGCTTCATTCGGTGCTGCTAAGCTGGAGGAGAACTTTAACGCTCTCATGGAAGCTATTGTTAAGGCTAAGCCAGCAGCTGCAAAGGGTACTTACCTCAAGAGCTGCACAGTAACTTCAACTATGGGACCTGGAGTTCCTGTTGCAACAAACAGATTTGGCGTTTGATTATAATTATAAGGACTGCCCTTTGCGGCAGTCTTTTTTTATGTCCATTCATACGGCTCATTCAGACAGCTTGATCATTTTCTAATGCACAAAAAAAGGACTCCCGAAGGAGTCCCTTTTTATTTAAGCTAATTAGTTAGCCTTTAATGCAGAGTTTGCTACAGGGAAGTCTGACTGCTTAAGAATACCAGCATCCATCATCTGGATTGCAAGTGCATCCTGAGCTGTTACACCTGTTGTTTCATTGTCAACTACGTTAGCGTTGAGGAGACCCTGCTCTGTAATAGCATCAGCAGATGTACCACCCTTGCCGTACTTGTCAGCATTAGCGATAGACTGGAGAATAAGAACAGCATCACCTACACGAACGAAACCGTCGCAGTTTGCGTCACCCCAGAGGATATCACCAGTAGGCTTTGTAGTTGTAGTCTTAGGCTGAGGATTATCAACTGTAGGAGCTACATCTTCGAGGTAAGAAACCATCCAAGCAAGAGGAGCATTCCAGTTGATTGTGATCTCGTTTACAGACCAAGCTTCAGCGTTATCAACATAGCACTTCTGGCTTGCGAGAGTTCCTCTCTTATATCCCAGACCGCCGATGTAAGGATCCTGCATACCAGCACCAGGTCCACCGGAGAGAACACCAGCAGGTGCAAGCGGGAAGTTAGGATCAACACCATGAGCCCAGAGTCTGTGGTGAGGATATGTCAGAGTTGTACCAGCCTCAACATCGCCGTAACCAGAGATGTATGAGAAGTCGTTACCGTTACGTCCGAAGAGGTAGTCCATAGCGATTGAAGCACCGTCAATGTACTTCTGATCCTGAGCTGCATCGTAAGCGTAAGCCATAACGATAGCGTTGTTTGCAACGAAGGAGTTTGAACCCCACTCGTAACCGGAGATCTCGATAGAGTTTCCGTTCTTATCCTTACCGATATTTACGTCATCAGTGAAGGTTGAGCCGTGGTAAGGAATACCCATACCCTGCTTATTCTCTTCTGCGATATAAGCATCAGCAGCAGAAATGATAGAAGAAGAAACCTTCTCAGCATCAGCAGCATTGAGCTTATCGCTGTTGAGGTACAGTGAGAGAGTACCCAGACCAGATGTACAGCCCCAGTTGAATGAGCTGAATGAACCCTTATTCTCACCGCCGCCGAGGTTAGATGTCAGGCTGAATGCCTTATCCATACCTGTGCTGTCGTTGGGGTTAGAATAAGTTGAAAGCTTGTCATAATATTCCTTATCACCGGTTGTAGCGAAGAGCTCGCAAAGTGCCCAGTAATAATCATCAACTACATAAGTATCACCGTAAGGACCACCGCCGATAGCCTGATCCAGAGGAGCAAAGTAAACGTCACCAGCGATCTTGTTCTTACCAGCAACATCATCCTGCTGAGCAGAAGTACCCTTAGCAACCTTCCAGCCATCGCCTGAATTCTCAAGTGCAGCAAGACCAATCTTAGCGTTCTTGAGACAGAGCTCAGAGAATGCAGGATCAATGTCCTTCCACAGACGTGAAGCCTGAGCTGCACAAGCAACCATGTTCAGTGTAGCTGCATACGTCGGAGGCTTAACGATACGATCCATATCCTCGAAGCCTTCATACTTCCAAGCATGAATAGCAAGACCAGTCCACTTGTGGTCATGGAGCTTATGGTAAACCATACCAGCGTCCTTGCCATAGTAAGGATCATCGCTCTTAACCATCATATCGAAGAACCACTCAAGCTCAACTCTTGCCTCATCGAGAACGTCAGGATAGCCGTTAGTGTTCTCAGGAATAGCCATTGACTTTCCGTCATCCCACTTAGCTTCCTCGCCGATGTGCTTAGACATTTCATACATATTCTGGAGTGTCCATACAGAAACACCGCCGTTAACAACGTATTTACCGTGGTCACCAGCATCGTACCAGCCGTATGTAGCTGTGATAGAATACTGCTTATCACCGTCAAATTCGCCTGCATAGGACTTAACCCACTTGGACTGAACATAAGCCTTATCAGGATTATGACCGTACTCACTGTGTGAAAGTGTAGATGCATCGCCACCTGTAATGTAAGCTGCCTCTATCGGAATACCTGAACGGTTCTGATAGTAGTAGTTAAGAGAATCCTTAAGGAGTCCATCATACAGGGTATCGGAGATAGCGAACTCATGAGACTTGTTCATCTGGTAAGAAACGCCAGTCTTGAAGTTCTTCCACATTACCTTGTCGCCCTCGATAGTTGTATCGAATGCGTTCTTGTATGTACCCTGCTGTGTGCCGGATACACCAACAGAATCCTTAACAATGATATAATAACCAGTACCACCTACAGTATAATCTGAGAAGTCAAGAACGTGAACGTACTTACCTGAATCCTTATACTTTGTAGCAGTCTCGTTATTCTCGATCTGAACCTGAGTATCCTCAGGTGTACCTGAATCAAGGTCGTTAGCGATAACTTCAGATGTGCCAGTGTAAACAACTTCGCCGTTTGAATTATACAGTGAGAACTCAAGCGGATCAGCAGCATCTGAGCAATAGGAAGCCTTCTTAGCAAGCTTCTCATAGTAACCAACCTGGTTCAGACGAACGTTGGACTTAGGTCTTACAACACCGAACTCGTTTGTAGGATCGAAGTCATTCTCATTGCTTGTCTCATCAATGAGAGACATATTATCGAATGTAACTGTAGCGCCGTTCGGGATACCTGTATCGGAGTTGCCGTACTTGCCGTTGTTGTTAGCATAGTGGAAAGCCCACTCAGCAGGTCCGTCCTGGAGAGGCTTAACAGGATTGCTTGCATCAAAAGTAGTATCAATAGTATACTTCTGACCAGCTGTCAGGTTGATTACCTGCCAGTTACCGTTACCGCCATCGTTCCAGTACTCATTATCTCCGCCGTAGTCACCGATCTTAGTGTAGATAGTACCGCTCTCAGAAGCAGTGATCTCAGCGTGGATCTTATACTTATGACCGCTTACGATTTTCAGACCTCTGTGACGGAACTGGAGATCCCAACGTCCGTCAGAACCGTCCTTGTTTACGATAGTACAAACATAGGCACCGTTCTTGATCTCGAAAGTCTGCTTAGCGGGGTTTGTTTCGCAGGTATGCCAAGGAAGACCGATTCCGTCATCGAAGTCGGTAGCACCAAGCTGCTGACCTGCATCAGCACTCATAGGAGCAACAATGGCGGGGATAGAAGTTGCTGCCATAGCAGCTGCCATCAGGCTTCCAACGAGAGCTTTTGTTAATTTGTTCTGCATTTTTATACCCTCCCTGATAAATATAAAAAAATATGTTTTATAACGCAATGCCAGTGCAAACATTGCGGTTATAGCAAATATGAATGAAAGGGACGATCGTCCTCCACGGGACTTGCACCAGTTCATCACCTATCATTCATATTATATTATATCTGCATAAAAAAGTAAATAGGTTTTTGGAATTTCGTACAGATTCCTAATATAGCAAACCTGTTTTTGTGCAATTCTACAATTTGTAAAAAAAATAAAGGGAGAAAAGTTCTCCCTTTATTATCATTTTATGAATTGATTAAATTTTGCTTGGCATCTTGTCAATTGCCTTAGCATCATACATCAAAATCGCCAGTGCGTCCTTTGCGCTGATGCCCTCAACCATGTCAACGTCACCATTGATCTTACCCTGAGGTGTCAGCTCGTATTTATCCTGAAGAGCAATATGCTGGAGGATAGCAACCGCATCGCCAACTCTTACATAACCGTCACAGTTAGCATCTCCGTAGAGGATATCGTCAGAGCCTGTGGTGGTTGTAACGGTTGTAGTTGTGGTGGTTGTTGTAGACTTGTCGGCAGCTGTAGTAGTAACAGCCTGCGGAGTGCTGCCGTCGGGCTCAGTTCCCCAAACCAAAACGTCATCTACATACATAGTGATATGGTCAATAAGCGCTTCCGGTTTTTTCAGATCCATTGAAGGCTGGATCCCCTCATATGACCAGTCATTTGTAGGATCCCACGCCCCCTTTGTGGACTGTCCGTTTACAGCATCAGGAATTGAGATACGGAACTGTACCTCATCACGGTGTTCACTCTGACCTGTAGGCTGAATCGCTCTGCCGTCTTCAAACTGGATCAGTGCATAATATGTGTTACCAGAGGGATCGCCGTCATATTTGTAAGGTCCTGAAACCTTAGCGTAACCCTGCTGACCCTCCTGATACTGCTGAGAATTGCTCTTTACTGTGATATCGTCCACTGAAAGTCCAGCTGCAAGTATCTCAGAAACGTCAAAGTAGTAACGGTAAGAAATATTCTCGGCAACTCTTGTCGGCCATGCAGTATGATTCATTGCCCATGCCTTGATCTCAGTATAGCTGTCGCCGCTGCCGTTGAGAGTAGCAGAAACCTCCCACTCTGCCCACTTTGGCTCTTCAACTGGCGGGAAATCAGCAAGCTTCTCGCCGCCGTTTTCGTCAACGAGAGCGCAGAGAACTGCGGTATATCCAGCGTTGTAGTCGATAGCTACCTCAGACTGCTCATAATTTGATACCTTTACATCACCCAGAGTACCGTCAGCCTTTGGTCCTCCGATAAGCGCACCATAAAGGGTATGAGCGTACTCAGTCTGCCAGCCTTCATCGCCGCCGGATTCCTGACCAAGCTCATTCCAATGGTCATCGTGAATACCTGAAGCTGTTCTGTGGTGTATAGCAGTAGGATTCTGATCTCCCATGCCGAGTACATAGCTCATGTTTAGACCGTTGTCGCCGAACATATAATTCATCTGACCATCTGCCCACTCGTTGTACTTCTTTGACAGTGAAGCATCGTCTTTAAATATAGTATCGCTTGCAAGCTTAGCTATCCAAGCAGTATTTGCAGCGTGACGAAGCGGTCCCCAGCTCATAAGATAAGCCAGACCGTCAGGAGTATAATTTACTTCTTTTCCGCCGTAGCCGTTTATCCAGTATTCAAGGTGATGAGAAATATGATCTATCCACTCCTGTTTACCGGTATTTATAGCGTAAAGCAGTGCAGCACCCTGAGTAGTATCGTCCCAGCAGAATCCCCAGGTGTACTTCTTGTCAGTTGACTGATTTTCCAGCGGGAATTTAGGGATATAGTCACTCTCACACTTGTCAAGATAGCTCTTGTCGCCGGTAGCCATATACAGCCAGTTAGCTGCATACATACAGTCATCTACCCATGTAGTTGTGGGATAGAACTGCTTCTGGACACCCTGATCTTCATTGCTTCTGGTCTTGTCAGCATACTCAAACAAGCTCTTTGCGTGTTCAAGATACTCAGCAGCCTTTTCCGGCTGATCGTCCTTGAAGATCATATAGCCCTGAGCAAGAGCAGCTGCGGAAAGAGCAAGTGTAGTTGAATCACTGATCTCATCGTAGGGTCTTTCCTCATCGCCGAACTTTAGCTTATGCTTTCTCATGTAGACCTCAGCGCTGCACCATACAACGTGGTCGTCCTCGTCGCCGATAGTGCCGATCATTTTACCGTTGCCCAGGTCACAGTTGAGAACGTAGTCAATACCCCACTGAACATTATTTCTGTAAAGCTCACCCAAACCAGCCTTGTCAACAGCATCCTTGTACTGGAGATATCCCCATGCAAGGATAGAAGCTGAATAAGCGTTAGTCAGCGTAAACTTGTAATGGTCACCAGCATCGAACCAGCCGCCGTCAACGATATCAGAAGGTGTGCCGTCCTCCTTGACCATTGAGTCAGCTCTCCAGGGCACATTATTCCAGTCAGGAAGAATGCCGGCCTGCTGTACCTCATAGAAAAACATTGATTTTTGCAGAGCCTCAGCATAGTTATACTTGCCGGCTGCGTCTGCATTTCCTGCTGGAAGGATAGAACCAGCTGTTGTAGCAGAAAGTACCAGTGCAGATACTGCTGCTGCAATTCTTTTGAATCTCATTTTTTATTACCCCTCTCATTGTAAATAAAAGTACAGTCGATTTTTCATAGCTATACATTATTAATATAACGCAAGACTCAATAAAAGTCAAGTATGTTCAAATCCGCTGCCAAAAAATACGTCTGACTGCACAAAATTGCAGGAATAATTTCTATATTTTTCACAAAAAAAGGACTGCACCGAAGCACAGTCCTTATTGTAATCATACTTATTCGGCGTCTTCCTCTTCAGGAGCGTCCTCATAGTCATCATCATTGCCGCCGTCGAGAAGAGCTCTCATTGAGATGCTGATTCTCTTGCGTTCCTCGTCGATATCAATGATCTTAACATCAACAACATCGCCAACCTTGAGGATATCCTCAACGTTTTCAACCTTCTTGTCAGCGATCTGAGAGATGTGGATAAGACCGTCTACACCGTCGATGATCTGAGCAAAAGCACCGAACTTTGTGATAGAAACGATAGTTGCCTGAACAACATCGCCGATGCCGTACTTAGAAATGAAGATCTCCCAGGGATTGTCCTCAGCCTTCTTGAAGCCGAGAGAAATTCTTTCCTCCTCACGGTTGAGATCCTTGATGTAAACCTCAAGGGTATCGCCAACATTAACGACCTCGCTCGGGTGTCTCAGTCTCTTCCATGAAAGCTCAGAGATATGAACCATACCATCGATTCCGCCGAGATCAACGAAAGCACCGAAGCTTGTCAGGGACTTAACCTTGCCGACAAATGTATCGCCGACCTTAGCAGTCTCCCAGAACTTAGCCTTAGCCTCTTCCTTCTTAGCCTGCTCAACAGCCTTGATAGAGCCTACAGCTCTCTTCTTGCCGTTCTCATCAACTTCGATGATTTTGAATTCAACCTTCTGCTTGTTCAGCTGATCCAGCTCAGCGCCTCTGGGCAGACCTGTCTGTGAAGCAGGGATAAAGATTCTTACACCCAGGTAATTCAGGGTAACGCCCTTATTTACGATGCGGTTAACGGTACCCTCAAGAACAGTGCCGTCTTCCTTAGCCTTGACAACAGTGTCATAACCAGCCTGCTCGTCAACCTTTCTCTTGGAAAGAGCAGCAGTACCTTCAGCGTCATTTACCTTTATAACAATAAGATCGATCTCATCGCCGATGCTTACTATATCCTCAGGCTTCTTTGACGGATCATCAGTCAGATCTTCAAGTTTAACATAGCCTGTATGCTTTGTACCCAGATCGACAGTGATCTCAGCGTTGTCTATTCCGACAACAATGCCCTTGACCTTTTCTCCTGTATGTATTTTTTTGAAAGACTGATCGACTGCCTCAGCAAAATCGATGTCCTCATCCTGCGCTGTGAGATTAGTATTCTCTGACATAGTGGTTTGTACCTCCTTGATTATATCAGCCGGAGTTGAAGCCCCGGCAGTAATGCCGATATTTTCAGCATCGGGCAGCTTTAAAGTCCGAAGCTCGTCCGCATTTTCGATATGATACGTTTTGCAGTACCGTCCGCACACCTCAGCTAATTTCACGGTATTGGAGCTGTGCTTTCCTCCGACAACAAGCATAAGATCAGAAACTTTAGCAAGTTCAGCCGCACCTGTCTGTCTCCTGTCGGTAGCATTGCAGATTGTATTAAATATGACAATATTAGGATCGTCCTTCGGGATGATCTTTAAACACTCTTCCCATACTATTATATTATACGTTGTTTGTTCAACAAATGCAAGCTTTTTTTCAAAAAAATTTTCATTTTTTTCAAAAAGGTGTTTTAGCTCAAAGTTATCCTTAAATACAAAAAACTTTTGTGAACAATGACCAGCGATTCCCTGAACTTCCGGGTGATTCTTATCACCTGCAATGAGAATAATGTAACCTTCTGCTGATTTTTCCGCAACAATATTATGAATATTTTTAACAAATCCGCAGGTGGCATCTACCATTTTATTGCCCTTCTCTGCTATAGCATCGTACACAGCCCTGCCAACACCATGCGAGCGGATTATCACAGTCTCGTCCGGTTCAAGCTCGTCCACAGAATTTATGACCCTTGCACCTTTCGATTCCATATCATTTACAACATCCTGATTATGGATTATAGGGCCGAGAGTTGCGACTTTTGCGCCGGTCTTAAGCTCTTCGTAAACCATTTTCACCGCTCTGCCGACTCCTACACAGAATCCGGCTGACTTTTCAACAGTTATCTTACTCATCTGCTTTTTCCTCCGGAACCTCCTGAGCATCGCCTTCCACAAGCTGCTTTATATCCTCCATATAGCGGTTTTTCAGCTTTACCAGCTGGCGTGGATTCGGCTCCTCTGCTGAATCTACATACTCCGTCGGGTCTATAGGCTCGCCGTATTTCACAGTTATCCTTGTGCGGAACTTAAGCTTTTCACCGAAAACTATTCCTACTGGTATGATCTTTTTACCGGATCTTGCCGCTATGAGAGCTGCACCTGTATGTCCACGGTGGACTTTTCCGTCCTTTGAGCGTGTGCCTTCCGGGAAGATCATAAGGCTTCTGCCGCTGTCAAGTCTTTCAATTGCAGTATCTATGACTTTGGTATCTCCCTTTCCTCTTGCCACCGGAAATGCACCCAGCCTGCTTATCAGCCAGGCAAACAGCTTATTTTCAAAAAGCTCTTCCTTCGCCATGAATGAATACTTTCCCCTTGCACCGATCCCCACCAGCGGCGGATCAGCATTGCTGCGGTGGTTTGAAGCATAGATAACGGCTTCTCCCTTCGGGATATTATCTCTTCCCTCAAATCTCAGGCTGTAAGCAATTTTCAAGGCAAGTTTTACAATTAATTTAATTATATAATACATCAGCTTAGCTTCTCCTTGATTATTCTTGTTATCTCTTCAGCCGACTGTTCCAGGTCAAGCTTTGTGGTGTCCACAAGCACAGCGTCCTCAGCCTGTTTCAGAGGAGCTGTTTCACGGTGCGTATCCTGGTAATCACGCTGGATAATATCTTTCAAAATGTCCTCATACGGCGGACAGTCCGGCTTCTCTGCCAGCTCCTTATAGCGGCGGTTTGCACGTTCCTCAGCAGATGCTGTCAAAAATATTTTAACATCAGCATTGGGAAGTATAACAGTTCCGATGTCTCTTCCGTCCATGATTATATTATTCTCACGGGCGATTTTCTGCTGTGTTTCATAGAGATACGCTCTTACAGCCGGGATCGCCGAGGTCCTTGAAGCTGCCATGGAGATCTCAGGTGTTCTTATAAGATCAGAAACGTCCCTGTCACCTAAATATACCCGCTGTGCCCCGTCAATGAATTTCAGGGAAACATCAGCGTTTTTCAGCGATGCTTCTATATCATCATCAGCAATACTGTTTTCTGTGATGTAAAGCGCAATTGTACGGTAAAGCGCTCCTGTATCCACATAAATATACCCCAGCTTTGCTGAAACCATTTTGGCAATGGTACTTTTTCCTGCACCGGCAGGACCGTCAATTGCAATGTTGATAGTGCTCATGTTGATTCACTCCTAAAAATTTATAAAATTATTTTGTATTCAGCTTCCAAGCTGCTGATAAACTGATATAACAAGATCCACAGCTATCACCACCGCTGCCGCCGCACTAATTGCTATTCTTGCAGCTTTTGGGGTTTTCCTTGTCAGCCGCCCCGAAAACGGATGCAGCCCCCAGAAATATATGACCGCCAGGAGCCCGAAAATTCCGCTGGAAATAAGGCTGGAACGGTCAAGTATTGAAAATTTCCACGTTTCGTATGTCCAGAACTGCTTGTGAAAAATAAACTCTAAAAGATACGATGCTCCAAGCTCAAAAACTGTTGTCACCACTGTGGAAATCAGAAACACCAGCAGCGGATTACGCTTCTTTTCACCAAGCACAGCCAGCAGTATAAACGCTCCCACTGCATATATCGGTATTATCGGCAGGTGAAGTAATCCTCTGTTATCAAAGTAATGCCACATCACCCAGACCGTTGCCACCTCATATATCCAGCCTGCAAACCCTGCTGCCACAAACTCAAAAATATACCGGAAAACCAGCTCAGACCAGTCTTTTTTCTTATTATCCATATCACATATAAAGTGCTGCGGTATATGCCGTAGAAAAGGCTATTTGCAGGTTAAAACCGCCGGTATATGCGTTCACGTCAATAACCTCCCCTGCGAAATACAGTCCGCTTACCAGCTTTGAGCTCATGGTCTTCGGGTCGATCTCCTTTATTGATATGCCGCCGCTGGTGATTATTGCCTCGTCAATGGGACGGAAACCGGATATCCTCACAGGAAAAGCTTTTATCAGCTCTGCCAGCTT
>CAMNFW010000041.1 GCA_946537565.1 uncultured Ruminococcus sp.
CAGCATATTGCTTTCCCCACTTCATTGGTTCCGGCTCCGGCTTTTCCTCACGGCGGTTTTCAGGTTTTTTCGGCTCCGGAGCAGGCTTTTCAGCATATTGCTTTCCCCACTTCATTGGTTCCGGCTCCGGCTTTTCCTCACGGCGATTTACAGGCTTTTCTGCCTGAACAGCCGGAAGCTCGATACCCTTTTCACGGCAAAAAGCTTTAAAAGCAGCCTCTGACTCTTTTCTGTCATTCAGCACTGAATTCAATCTGTCAACCATTCCGCTGTATATCATTTCGTTGACTATCATTTTATCTGTCATCGAGATCGAGCTCCAGAAAAGATCAAGCACCTCTCTTACACCCAGCAGCTTTATATATTTGTTGTAATTATCCTGGCTCATACGGCTGTTTCCACCTGTAAAAGCTTTTATTGCAGTGCATATCTGCTCAACCGCTGAATGCTCCGCAGTAGCTGGCTTTGTGTTCCAGTATTCCTTTATTCGATGAGCAGTTTCAGCACACATCACATCTGAAGTATCCTTTGTGAAATAGGTGGATACACCAAGCGGACGGCTGTATTTCCGGAGAAAATCATAGAAATCTCCGCAGCCTGTAACTGCAAGCTGCTTAGTTGGCTGACGAAAAACCAGCTCGTCCTCCGGGTTATAACTGCTGCCGGAAGAAATATCCTCATCCTGTTCAGTCCTTACGGCAATCCCCTGCTGTGCTGCAAGCCTTCGGATGTAATCTGCTGAAACTCTTATCTCCCTGCGTCTTGCAACCTTCTCGGCTTCTTCCGGTGTGATATAGCCCTTGCCTGAGATTATTGAAAGATTGAAAATTATCTGACTGTCCACTTCTCTTTTTGCCCTGTTATAGATCTCCAGCCACCTTGCCGGAGATTTTATGGCATCTTCAATAACACCGCTTTTGCAGTAGGTCTCAGCCATTGCCCTGACCTGAAAATTGTTTGAAGCATTCCACTCACGGTGCTTTTTTTCCAGAGCCTGCATACAAATATCCTGATCAGATATAAAACTTTCCACCGAAAATCCCAGCAGCAGATAATAATTCTCTTTTTCAGCCATTCATATACCTCCCGGCTCTATATCTCCATAACCAGCTTTATCCCGAAAAATTCACGATTTTTCGGGAGTCCGGCTGATGTATTCTTTTATTTCTTTCAGATCTGAGCCTCGTTGATAACTCTTGCGATCTTTGAAAGATTGCTTTCCAGATTATTAATATCATCGACTGAAGCCAGATCCTCACGGGTAGAGAGCTGTGTAAGGAACTTCTTATCCGCTGAACCAAAGCCAAGTCCTACTATCTCAAGCTGTCTTTTTATATAATCATTTTTAAGTGACAATGCCTTAGTGCAGGCTTTTTTCTCCCACATACCATCTGTGAGCACAATAGCATAAACAAAGGGCTGACCTGTGAATTTTTTTAGTCTTGCCAGCATATCTGAAAGCGGCTCAGCAGCGTTGCAGTAGCCAAGAACTTTTCCAATACTCATCTGGTCGATAGCCTTAATAATTCTCTTTCGGTTTGAGGTAGCCTCGGTGTAAACCTTTACACGGTCAGAAAATCCTACTATTCCTATCTTTATATTCTTAAGGTCAAACTGGTCTACAAACTTTATCATTGCTGCCTTTGCTTTACTAAGAGGATCGCCGCTCATGCTTCCTGAAAGATCGAGTGCCATGTAAAGCGCTCCTTCCACAGGTATTGCTGTGGACCTGTAGTATTCCTCCGGCGAAAGTGCCAGCCAGCTCATATCCTCCGGAACCGGCTCCTCACGGCAGCTCAGAGGACGCATTGTCTCAGTCTGGACAGCTTTGATGTCGATAGTACCGTTGAGGGTATAGGAATAGGTTATATCTATTTTTGACTTGCCGCCGTCTACAAATGCGATATTGCTGAAAACATATTTCTTCGCAATTGTGCAGTCAAGCGGAGCAGGAGCATCTCCCTGAAGAAGGTATATCTCCAGCTCGTTCAGGTCTTCATTCAGCCTTACAGTAAGCTCACGGCGCTTAGTTACACTTGCCTGATTTATGGGAGTGTTCTTCCTTATCATAACGTCATTGATAAACCGCTGATTGTCTGCGCTGACAGATACCATTCCCAGTGAATGTGCAATAACATCGCTTATAAACTTCGCACCGGGAAGGCTTTCCATATGATATTCCTTAAGTCCGCCCCTGAGAAATCCCAATGATTCGCCATTTCCACAGTATTCATCAATGCTTCCCTGAATTGCAGCACCTATGGCTACTGCCTCGTCAGGATGAACTCCTCCCAGCGGCTCACGTCCGGTCATTTCCAGCACATAGTCTCTGACCATTTTCATTTTAGTTGAACCGCCTACAAGTATTACTCCGTCAATTTTATTCCAGCTAAGACCTGTATCACGGAAAAGCTCAGCTATTGTATTCTTGGTAACATCAAGAAGATCAACTGTACAGTCTCTGAATTCCTGCTCAGTAAGACGATATCTTCCGGTGTTTCCTTCATAGCTGACAGAAATATCAACATAAGGCGCAGAAGTAAGCTGACGCTTTGCCTGCTCAGCCTTGACCATGTAAAGATTATAAGTGTCCTTATCCTCATCAAAGCTCTCACCAAACTCATCATAGAACTTTTCGACCAGCCAGTTACAGATAGCCTCGTCCCAGTTTTTTCCTCCGAGAAAATGCCGTCCGTTTGTGCCGAGAACTCTTATATTATCGCCAGTGATCTCAGCAGCGGTAACATCGAAGGTTCCGCCGCCCAGATCGTAGATCAGTATATTTCTATAGTTTTCATTGCTGCGGAGTCCATAGGCAATAGCCGCAGCTGTAGGCTCGTTGATTATATTCAGAACCTTAAGACCGGCTGCTTCTCCGGCATTCATAGTGTTGTTGCGCTCCAGATCTTCAAAATAAGCCGGAACAGTTATAACAGCCTTTTCAATATCCAGACCGGAAGCTGCCTTCACCTGAGATATAAACTCTTTCAGAAAAAGAGCCGAAAGATCAGCTGCGGTATAATCATTTCCAAAAGAACTGAAATGGTAAAACTTATTTCCCATCTCCAGCTTATAAAATGCCGCTGCGTTAGGGTCTCCGGCTTCCGAGGAATTTTTTGCATCCATACCTATGGTATAGGTGCCGTCCGGTGCAAAGCATATCACAGAAGGAGTGGTGTTGAACCCATAGGCATTTTTCAGCACTACAGGCTTTTTTGTTGCCGGGTCAATGTATGCTGCAACAGAGTAGGTGGTTCCAAGATCAATTCCAACTGTTATTCCCATATTATCCTGCCTTTCAAAAATAGTAATTGAACTGTAAGTGATAAAAATGTATCGCTGTGCAAAAACACCATGACGATATTTTTGCACAGCGGTACATAAAGTACCGCTGTAGAGCCTGCCGCTTATCAGCAGCAGGCTCCTGAGACTGTCTGCATTTTATAAGACAGCCTGGTTTTGTTTTTCTTGATCAGGACTGCTGAAGAGTATAAGCATCGTTCTGGATATCAGCCTCAATAACAGCATTGTTAGTAAGGTCAACACCCTTAACATGGATAAGTCCGTCATCAGCGATCTCCAGTGTTACCTCGATAGGTGCGCCCTCAGGAAGATCACCGTTGAGCTTGAGGACAGCATTTCCGATCATAAGATCTTCGTCTACCTCATAGTATTCATCGAAGTTGTTTACCTGGAATATATCAAGTGAGATCTCACGGGCATTTGCTTCAGCCGTACCGTAAACCTTTGTAACCTTTGCCGGAAGAACAGTATCCTTAAGGATAAGGTTGTTGATCTTAGGCTGACGGTCAAGAAGAATACGGATACCGAGGCTCTTTGTTGCAACACTGGTAACACCTATGCTCTGTGCCTTTGAAGGAAGTGTTGCAGCAGCTGCGGTATATGTGGGAAGCTGTACCTGCTCAACTTTCTTTGCAGCCTCCTGATCAGTTGGATTCTCATCTACCTCTGTCTGAACATCGTCAACCTGCTGGATATACTTTGTGAAAGCATAGATAGCTGCACCCTTTGATACAGACTGGTTAGGATCGTTAATAAATACCTGAAGCTGCGGGAATGCTTCTTCAACAGCTCTTCTTACCTGGGGCATATATGTTGAACCGCCAACGAGGAGTATCTTAGAAACCGGCTCTTCCAGTCTGTCGAGAACCTTACGGGTCAGCTCGATAGCACTTTCGAGAAGGTTAGCTGTTACAGCCTCAAATTCATCTCTTGTCACCTCGATTGCTGCACGATACTGTCTGTCGATATTAACAGGTACAGATGCCTTCTCAGCCTGTGTCAGAACGATCTTAGCCTGCTCACAGCCGATCACGAGATCCTGCTCAACATCAGTCTCATACTCTCCGTCGTATCCGGTAGTCTCCTCGAACTTCTCTTTTACCAGGTCGATAAGTGCGCTGTCCCAGTTCTTTCCGCCCAGGTCATGATTACCCTCAGTGGTGAGTACGGTGAACTTAGAACCGTCGATCTTCATAGCTGTAACGTCGAAAGTACCGCCGCCCAGGTCAAATACGATAACGTTCTCAGGAACCTCGGATTTGCTGAGACCATAGTGGATAGCAGCTGCTGTAGGCTCTTCAACAATACCCAGGACTTCAAGTCCGGCTTCCTGTCCAGCCTGGATAGTAGCCTTTTTCTCAGGGTCTCCGAAGTATGCAGGAACTGTGATAACAACTCTCTTTACTTCAGAGTTTGTATAGGTAGAAGCATCTCTTGCCAGCTTCTTAAGGATCTCTGCGGATACTGCTACAGGAGTAGTTGTATAAGCAAGTCCGGGACCGTAGTTGAAGGAAGCATCTCTTCCGATACGAGCCTTTACGAACTGGATAGTATTCTCAGGATAAATAACAGCCGTACTCTTTGCAGCATCGCCGACTACAGCATCTGAACCCTCTTCCAGTCTTACAACTGAAGGAGTTGTGTCATGACCTTCAACGTTCTTGCAGACAACGCTCTGACCGTTCTCATCGAAGTAGCTGATGCATGAGTAGGTAGTACCGAGGTCGATACCGAATACATATTTTTCTTCCATTGTTTTATTCCTCCATAAAATTAATTAACTTTATATACTGTCACCCTTGCAGGCTTCAATACTTTACCATGATAAATGTATGTGGCTGATCTGACGCTCTCGATGATCTCCTTTTTCTCCGGGTCATCACAAGCTATAGCCTTGACTATGATCTGTTCGATATGATTGAACTTATCACCAACCTCAGGCTTTCTGATCTCGACACCGCTGTTGATGATAGAACTTTCGACCTTCTGGATATAATATGTCAGGCAGTCGATAGTATCCTTAAGGGACTCATCGTTCTTGCTTTCACAGCTTTCCTTTTCACTCTGCATCTCATTGTGTATTGAGATGAGCTGATTGAGGAACGGGGCAGCAAGCTGATCGTAGAAATCGTCTTTATACTTCTGAAGCTCCTTGTTAAGGTTTGCTTCGATCTGCTCATGAGCAGAAGCCATTTTTCCGACCTCTGTAAGATTTTTCAGCACCAGCATCATGTTGTCTGAAATGTCACTGAGCTGTGATCTGAGACTTTCTGTCTGCTTTTGCAGTTCATAATTCTGAGCTTTAAGAAGCTCATTCTGAGCAATAATGCTGTCCAGCTTTCCGTCATCCTGAGCTGTCTGCACAGGCTCGTTCACCGGTTCAGCAGCAGGCTCTTCGGCAGCCGGTTCTGGATCATTTTCAGGCTCAGGGGCAGGCTCTTCAGCCTTAGTTTCAGGCTCTTCCTGCTTCTTTGGCTCATCTGTTTCCTGATCAAATATTGACTCAGGAACAGGAGTAAAGTCCGGTCTTCCGGTGATATCCTGCTCCGGGAGCGGCTGTTTTTCAGGAGCAGCAGCTTCCTCGGTCTTTTTTTCCGGCTCTGGTGCAGCCTTATTTTCAGGGGTTCCTCCCTCTTCCGGGTCGAGAACATCGTCCTCGCCGCATAAATTCTGACCATATCCAGTCATTGATACAACACTCCTTTACTTTTAGCAAGAACCTTTCGCTCTTACCTTTATCATTACTGCTGCTCAGCCGGCAGCGTTTTACCATATATTAAATCTGTGAGCATATCATATCCTTGCTCCATCAGGATTCTGAACTATGTCAGTATAGTCAGTTATGTTCTCATTCCAGATCTTCTTCTGAGATTCTGAGATATCGTTTATTTGCAGATCATTCCAGACATTTCTGATCTGGCTGTCAGATCTTGAAAGGATCCAATGAACCGCATTGATAACGTGTTCCGGCTGGAATCTTGTAAGCGCTCCCTTCGGAACATATCCCATTGATGAACATGAGAAGAAATGCACGTCAGAGAAGTTCTGATCAAGGAGAAGAACCATATTATCCTTGTCATTATCCTTAAGGAACATTCTGCAAACATAGTCCATTGTGTCAAACTCATTTTTATAAACCTCAGGCTTTGCAGCCATAAGCTTATCAATAGCAGGCTTGCCGAGCATTGCCTTAAGCTCTGGTGTATCGACCTTATTGATGCAGACTGCAACAGGAAGGGTGTACTTTCCGCCTTTTTTTGTCATTCCCGGCAGGGCGTCTATCGTGCTGAGGAATATATTGACCAGATTGTCAATATCCATTTTTCCTACTACCATGCTTCCTCTGTCGCCCATTCCCTGCACAGAACGCAGAGTGTACGGGTCAACAAGGAAAACTGCACCCTCACTGAATACGAACTGATCCAGTCTTTCCTTAGCGTTGTCGGTCTCGAAGACCTCTCCTGGCATATCATAGATATGAAGCAGTCTCGGAACATCGAACTTATCATGATCCATAAAGAAATTGAAGGAAGTAACATCCTTTTCTCGTCCGGGTCTTGTCTCCGGAACAGCACGTTCGCCTTTGAAGTAGCGCTCGATCATAGTGAATTCCTGTTCAGCTTCATTGTTTGGGAAGCTGACTTTAATATTCTGCTTAAGGGATTTTTCGTTGATAAAATCATAGAGGAAAGCTGTTTTGAAGGTACTCTTTCCTGAGCCAACACCGCCGATAAGTGCAACACCCAGCGGTCTTGAACCCTTTGATTCATCACGGTAGCCGCAGAACGGACAAATAGCATCAAGCTCGATCCTGAGCTTCTGTGTTCCCAGTGAACGTCCCTTTGACGTACACGGAAGAACCTCACCGCAGACACATCTTCTCTTGAATATTCCGAATTTGCTTGCTCTCAGAGATTTGTGGGGCACCTTGCACATCGGGCACTCATAAACCGGTATCTGATACTCCTGGAGACAGCTGTCGCAGCGGTTTGCGATCTTCTTTGATGAGTAGTGTGCCTTGTCTATAAGCAATGCAATTCCGTAGAAAATACGGTAACCAATGGTGATAAGTGTACCTATTATGAATATAAATGCCGTGAGTACAGCTGTCACAACAGAACCGAATATTATAAGCATTATCATGCTGACGATGTTCTTTACGATAGATGCGATCTTCTGCCAGCCGTCAGCTATAGCCATATTATCCTTCATCTCAGATATCGTGACACCGATATTTTTCCATGTACCCTTTATAAGCGCCCTGATATCCTTCTGGAACTGACCATTGAAGTATGAAGTCGGCGCATAATCTTCATAAAACTGAAGCTTTCCGTCCTCATTTCTCGGAGCCGTACCAGGAGGATAAAGAGCTGTGGATTTGCGTAATTTTGCAGCCTCCTTTACTTCAAGCCGTGCAAGTATAAAACACTTTATCGCATAGTAAAGTCCCACGATAACACCAACTGCGCCAACGATCATTATTATGATCGAAAGCAGCATTATTAACGCTGTTATCGCAGCTCCTATCAGCGCAAGCCATATCAGCAGCCCTGCGCCTTCACCGTCATGAAACATTGATTATTCCTCCTTATATCACATTAAGTATTGCTGACACTGACGATGCACAGTTTTTTGAATATATGCTGTCCTGCTCCCCGTAAATAATTATATCATATTATCAGTTATTTTCAGATAGGGGGGATTTTATTTTCAAGCTCAGTTATCAGAATCTCCATTGCCTCCAAACCCGGCAAACGGGTCAGCTCCAAGTGAAAAATCCCCAAATGGATCATCAGTATCGCTGTAATCGTCGGCTGGTACAATGTCAGGCAAAGCTCCGAACGGGGCACTGCCAAAAGCACTGTCCTCCAGCGGATCATTGTTATTATTCTGGTTTTCAGCATCAGAACCGCCTGATATCTGCTCCTCTTCATTGAGAACCGTTTCAGGTTCGTTTTGTTCATTCTGACCAGAGAAAAGGTCTTCACTGCACCTGGCTGAAAACAATACTGTTCCGTCAAGAACCGCTGTTTCAGAGCCTTCTTTACAGATCTCTGCACCGCTGAAATATCTGGTGAAATCAGATATCACATCATTTGTTGCAGCCTCACCGCCTGCAAGGAGTATACGGCTTACATTCTGTCCGTTCATTCGCATTGACATTTCATTCACACTTGAGCTGACCATGAATATCATTTCCTGGCGTGAAAATTCAAGATCATTTCTGTTCAATTCTATGACAACAGAGTTTTTCCCCGGTACAGGCACACGGAAGATAGTGCTGTCATCCTCCGCAAGATCAGACATTGCAATTATACAATTTTCAGTGATAGTATCAACAATATCAGGAAGTATATCTCCTTTGATACCGCTTTTTTTGATATACTGACTGCGGGCTGTACGAATAAGGCAGTCAAGGCGTGAGTCAGTACCGACTCCACTTCCGCCGCTGCTGCAGATCGTACTATAGCTGTCTTCATTTATTTTAAGAGCAGTGAGATTAACCGATTTGCTGCCCATTTCAAAGACGATAACCGTCTCACCGATTCCCTCGCCCTTTCCAAGATATCCAAGTCCATAATGTATGCACACTGCTACATCACGGGGAATTGTGCATATCTTCGGCAAACCGGCGTCTTTTGCGGCTCTTCTCAGAACCATGCCAAATTCTTCGATGTAGAAATTTCTGACAGGCGGAATAGCTATCGCAGTCTTTGAAGGAACTGCACCGCTGTTATTTCTGACTATTGCAAAAACCTTTTTTAAAAGTGCAGAAGCCATTTCCTCTGGTCTGAACTTAAAGCGAGGCTGCTCAAACGATCCTGAATGATTAAATGAGAACGTTGGGAAGATGATAGAGGTAATATCACCGCACTGACTGTAACCAGCAAGAAAAGCGTTGATGCTTCTCGATAAATACTTCTTCCACGCTTCTTCACCCAGAACTGTCTTTTTATTTTCGTCAACGTAAACATAGGCAGGATAGGATTTTTTTCCGCTGATCTCAGTCAAAGCTGTGTTTGCACCGTCAAAATATCCCAGAGATATATTTGCACTTCCATAGTCAACACCAAAAGGATATTCCTTTATCTCCAGCTCATTTTCTTCCTGTATATCCTGCACGTTTTCCACTTCAGGCAAGACATCTCTGTTATCAACCGGTTCATCATGATCAGCCGGCGGCGGAGAAAAGTCAAAAGGATTATCACCTTCAGATAAGGCAAATGGATCATCATTTATATTATTATTAAATGGATTTTCTTCAAGCACAGATGCTTCTTCAACCGGCTGTTCTGTTTCAGGCTCGAAAACCGGCTCTTCTTCGGATTCAGGCTGTTCTGTTTCAAACTCAAATTCCGGTTCCTGTTCAGTTTCCGGCTGCTCTGTTTCAGGCTCTATTTCCGGCTCCTGTTCAGCTTCCGGCTGTTCTGTTTCAGGCTCGATTTCCGGCTCCTGTTTTTCTTCCGGCTGTTCTGTTTCAGGTTCGATTTCCAGCTCCTGTTTTTCTTCCGGCTGTTCTGTTTCAGGTTCGATTTCCAGCTCCTGTTTTTCTTCCGGCTGTTCTGTTTCAGGCTCGATTTCCGGCTCCTGTTCAGTTTCCGGCTGTTCTGTTTCAAGCTCAAATTCCGGTTCCTGTTCAGATTCCGGCTGCTCTGTTTCAAGCTCATAATCCGGCTCTTCCGATGTCAAGCCATTCTCCAGCTCATTGATCTGCTCATCTGTCAGAGGAAGCCATACTGCTCCCCTTGATGCGGCTTCTGCTTCCGCAAAAATATACTCCTCCGGGTCATAATAATCGCCAAGATAATCAGTAACCGCATTTATGAGCTTCATTTCCTCCGGAAGTATCAGCAGCTGCAGCGGATAACGTGTCCTTCCGAAATGCCTGACTATTGTATTTATATGATTAATAACATCTTGCAGCAGCTGGTCTATCATAGCTTCAAACTCACGGACGCTCATTCTTACCGTGACCTTTCCGCCGTCAAAGGGAACCTGTTTATTAACGCTGCGTGAACTGCAAAGTTCCTTGATCACTTCCAGTGCCAGCTGATGTATCTCTTTTTCGTTATATTCATTCTGATGGCCAGTTCCGGCATCTGCCTTTACCTTAAGCATATCTCCTGCCACATCTATCCAGGCTTCAATTCCATACTCCGGAAATTCCTCAGTATACTGATCTATAAGCTTTCCATTTTCATATTTAAGAGAGCTTACTGCAAGGCTTCCGAATGAAAATCCGCAGACCGTTACTGTTCCGGAAACATTGCTGTATTTCCCACCGCAGACATGATCTGTGTATCTGAACACAGCCTGTGCGTGGTCAACAGCAACAGCATTCCTGCTTCCAAAGGCTTTTATAATGAGCTGCTTTGCACTGTTGTTTTTCAGGAACGGCAATGCTATTGAAAATCCAGCTATTTGTTTATCTGTGCTGCCCGCAAGAGCTTCTATGATCTCTCCGGAAAATGCCTCAGCTGTGATACTGTTTAGCGGTGCATCTCCGGATAATTCTGCTGAAAAATCACAAGGGCGGAAAACATTTTCCGGACAATCATGGATCCTTTCCGCCGCCAGTTCTCCGGTCAGACTGTCGTCCTCATTTTCCGAAGCATATACCAGCGAAGAAATAATCACAGGCTCTGCTCCAGGAACTGCCATGATCGAACTTAAGCTGCCTATTTCTATACCAGCTGTAATAAAATTATCCGACATATTATTCACCCCATCCTGATCTGGTGATGATAAAAATCATCTCAATACTATATTCTGCTGCACTCAGATTATACAGTCAAACGTATGTGCATCACAAGAGGAAACAACTATCCCCATTATCAAATCCACACAATATTATACCATATAGCAGAAAAAAAATCAATAAATATCTTTCAAATTCACTAATATTTGTGAAATATAACTATTAGCTAAAAAAAGCAATGGGAAAAAAAGGAAACAGCCTTTTAGACATTTGTATATTTTGCACAAATCGCAATTCCTTGCTTTATTGAATAGAACTAATTATATGTTCAGCTGAACCTGTTGAACACTTGAAATTTATGTGTAATGTTAACTAATTATTGTTGCAAATTACAGAAATTTATGGTATAATGTTGATGTATTATATTATCAGCTACGGCTTTTTGCCGTCCTGAATGGAGGGAAAATATGAATATTCCGCAGAAGATCAATGAAATATTAACCCAGAGAAATGCAAGCCTCAATGATCTTAACATGAAAAAAAAGATGATAGATCAGGCTTGTTCAGCTGTAAAAAAATTCAACGAATTGCAGATGAGACTCCGCAGCTCCGAACTTTCAGACATTTCTGATCAAGACGGTCACAATCTCCTTGAAGGTATTGCAAATATCTCTTCCGCTGAATTCTTTTCAGCCTATAAGGAGTGTCAGCGTGAACTTGATCATATCACCAACCGTCTGAGCCGTAAAAATCTTCACATCAGCTTCATCGGAAGAGCCGGTCAGGGTAAAAGTCTCGTTTTGCAAAAAATAAGCGGTCTGCCAGGCACTGTTATCCCTTCTGCTCAGGGCGGAGACTGCACAGGTGCAAAATCTGTCATCACAAATACCGGCAGCAGTAATGTCAACGCTGAGATCACCTTCTTTTCCAGCCCTGAAATGGTCGGCATTATCAATGCTTACCTCGACAAGATAACTGCCGGAAAAGTCTGCATCAATGAGCCGGATCAAATTCCTCTTATAAATATCCCTGCTCTTAAGAAAAGTCTCGAAGCTGCTTCCAGTGAACAGGAAATGGTGGACGAGCTGGAATGCCTGAAAAATCTGCGTCCTTTCGTTGAGCATTATGCTGAGTATAAGGACCTTCTCGGCCGTGTCACTATCGCTGAAGAAAACGAGATCGAAAGCTTTGTAGCTCAATACAGCAGCAATAATAAAAAGGAAAAATACTATAAATATCTTGCCGTCAAGCTTGCCAACATCAAATGCTCCTTCCCTAATCCCCAGGCTGGAAAGATCGTACTTGTGGATACTATCGGAATCGGCAAGACTACTATCG
>CAMNFW010000042.1 GCA_946537565.1 uncultured Ruminococcus sp.
ATTCATTGGCAGACTATACCGCCTTGTGCAACGCAGAAAAGCTTTGAGATAGCCGCCGCCGCGAGCTTTGAGCCGATAACGCAGAGTCTGCCTGTAGTTTCTGCACTGCCTGTACGAACATCCGGAACGCCAGGTACATAGTCAAAGTGTATCCACTGTCCGTCTTCACCTGCAACAATTCCCTTTGCTCTGAGAACAAGTCCGTAGGTTTCTTCATCACTGAGAGCTTCAAGAGCAGCAGTTATAGCCTCGGCAGTATAAGTTCTGGGCGTTTCAGTTCCCCAGCTGGTGAACACTTCGTCAGCATGGTGGTGGTGATGATGATGCTCATGCTCGTCTTCATCATCGTCATCATGGTGGTGATGATGCTCATGCTCGTCTTCATCATCGTCATCATGGTGGTGGTGATGATGATGCTTTTTCTCCTCTTCAAGAAGCTGCTTAAGTTCATCATCAAGAGTATTTACCTGAGTCATAGCCTCAACCAGCTGCTGACCTGTAAGCTCGTCCCACTCAGTAGTAACTATAGGTGCTGCTGAATTAAACTCACGCAGACGCTGTACTACATCATTCAGCTGCTCCTGTGTAAGTCCGGCTGTATGGCTGAGGATAAGACAGCTTGCATAAGTGATCTGATTGTTAAAGAATTCACCAAAATTCTTCTGATACATCTTGCATTTCTTTGCATCTACAATTGTGGTGAAACCGTCCAGCTCAACATCATGAGCATCAATATTGCGGACAGCATTGATAACATCACTGAGCTTTCCAACTCCAGAAGGCTCGATTAGTATACGGTCAGGCTTATACTCCTCCAGAACCTTTTCCAGAGCCTTTCCGAAATCTCCCACCAGACTGCAGCAGATACAGCCTGAATTCATCTCTGTTATCTCAATGCCTGCATCTTTAAGAAAGCCTCCGTCGATACCTATCTGACCAAACTCGTTTTCGATCAGTACCAGCTTTTCGCCCTTATATCCCTCATTGATGAGCTTCTTGATAAGGGTGGTTTTTCCTGCGCCGAGGAAGCCTGAGAAAATAGTAATCTTTGTCATGTTAAAAACACTTCTTTCTAAAAAATCTCCAACTATTATTATATCACCTTCTGCAAACAATTGCAAGTGATTTTCTAATTTCTGAGCAACGAAACTGACGGTTTATCAAAATAATGAATTTATAATAAACTGTTGCAAAAATCTGAAAAATATAGTATAATAGTTCAGGAGATTTTTATAATTGCGGAGGTGTCCGTTTTATGTGCGGAATAGTTGGTTTTACAAATTGTATTGACAATTCTAACGTGGTGCTTGAAAAAATGATGGACAGAATTAAACACAGAGGTCCTGACGCTGCCGGAAAATACATTGACGAGGATATCGCCCTCGGTCACAGAAGACTGAGTATCATTGACATCAGCTCCAGCGGTGACCAGCCTATAACCAATGAAGACGGCTCTCTTGTTATTATTTTTAACGGTGAGATCTATAATTATCGCCAGCTTCGTGAAAAGCTTGTGTCTAAAGGCTATAGCTTCAAAACTAAAACCGATACCGAAGTCCTTCTTCTCGGCTATCAGGAATACGGCGAGAAGCTGCTGAATATGCTCAGGGGAATGTTCGCCTTTGTAATCTGGGACAAAAATAAGAAGGAGATCTTTGGTGCCCGTGATTTCTTCGGAATAAAGCCGCTTTACTTTGCTAATATGAACGGCTGTTTCATGTTCGGCTCGGAAATCAAATCCTTCCTCGATCACCCTTGCTTCACCAAAGAACTTAATACAACTGCTCTGGAGAATTATCTCACCTTCCAGTACTCCCCTACTGAACAGACTTTTTTCAAAAATGTCTATAAACTTCTGCCTGCTCACTATTTCCGCTTCAAGGACGGTAAAATGTCTATTCGCCGCTATTGGGACGTTCATTTCAATGCTGATGAAAAACCAGATCTCGAAGAATGGACAGACCGTATATCACAGGTTTTCCATGATTCCGTTGAAGCTCATAAGATCGCTGATGTTGAGGTCGGCTCTTTCCTTTCCAGCGGTGTGGATTCAAGCTACGTTGCTGCTGTGGCTGATGTGGACAAAACTTTTACAGTCGGCTTCGGCAATGACGAAAAATACAATGAGATCGGCTGGGCTAAGGAATTCTCCAAAGCTATCGGTAAAGAAAACGACAGCAAGGTCATTTCTGATGATGAATACTGGAACAGTATCCCAATGATACAATACCACATGGATGAACCTTTGGCTGACCCTTCTGCTGTGGCTCTGTATTTTGTCTGCAATATCGCTTCTGAAAAACTTAAGGTCGTGCTTTCCGGTGAAGGCGCTGACGAAATCTTCGGCGGCTATAACGTCTACAGCGACCCCAACGGTACAATCTATGACAAACTGCCAAGAAGTATCAAGCGCACTGTCGGCAAGTTTGCTGCCAAACTCCCGGCTAAAAGAGGTGTAAATTTCTTCGTCCGCAAAGGCAGAGACGTTGAAGAACGATTCATCGGAAACGCTTATATGTTCACTCCTGAACAGCGAAAGGAGCTTCTTAAAATCAACACCGATGCTCCCGATCCTATGGCTATTACTATGCCTTATTTCAAAAATGTCCGGGGCAAGGACGATGTAACTAAAATGCAGTACCTCGATCTCCACCTTTGGATGGCTGGTGATATTCTCCTTAAGGCTGATAAAATGAGCATGGCAAATTCACTGGAGCTGCGTGTGCCTTTCCTGGATAAAGAGATAATGGCTCTGGCTGAAAAAATCCCCACTCGTTTCAGAGTGACCCATTCCGAAGGTACCGCTGAAACTAAATATATCACAAAGTACGCTATGCGCCTTGCTGCAAAAAAAGATACTCCGGACAGTACAGCTAAAACCGCTGCAAAGAAAAAACTCGGCTTTCCTGTTCCCATAAGGGTATGGCTCAAAGAGGATAAGTACTATAATATCGTCCGCAGTGCTTTTGAAAGCGAAAGCGCTCAGCAGTTCTTTAACACCGCTCCCCTTATCAAGCTTCTCGATGACCATAAGGACGGCAAGGCTGACAACAGCCGCAAGATCTGGACTGTTTTCATTTTCCTTATCTGGTATAATATCTATTTCGAGAACAACGGAGCTTATTAATTCATAATTAAAATCAAAAGCAATGTCAAATTATAAATCTTGAATTATGAATCCTAAAAAAACGGAGGTCAAAAATATGTATTCAGATTATCAGCACCTTATCGACCTGAGTGATTACCCTGTTTCATGGTGGAAAAAACTCATAGAGCTGGGCGAGGACGTAAAAAATGACCCGGCTAAGTATTCCCATGAGTGTGCCGGAAAAGTTATGGCTACTCTCTTCTACGAACCTTCCACCCGTACTCAGATGTCATTCCAGACCGCTATGATCCGTCTCGGCGGAGAGATCATAGGATTCGATAATCCTGCAAATTCCTCCGTTGCCAAAGGTGAAACTATCAAGGATACAACTAAGATCGTCAGCGGTTATGCTGATATTCTCGTTATCCGTCACCCGATCGCCGGTGCAGCTAAAGCCGCTTCACTGACCGCTGACTGTCCCGTTATCAATGCCGGTGACGGCGGTCATCTTCACCCAACTCAGACCCTCACCGATCTGCTTACTCTTAAAATAGAAAAAAAGACCCTCTCAGGTCTGACTATTGGTATGTGCGGCGATCTTCTCAACGGAAGAACAGTTCATTCTCTCTGCAAGGCTCTTAGTATGTTCAGCAATAATAAATTCATCTTCATTTCTACCAAAGAGCTGGGTATGCCGGCTTATATCAAGGATATTATCAAAGCTAACGGCAGCACCTTTGAGGAAGTCCATACCCTCGAAGAAGTCATCGGCAAACTTGATGTTCTGTACATGACAAGAATCCAGCAGGAACGTTTTGCCAGTGAAGAGGAATATCTCGCTCAGAAAAATACTTACGTCCTTGACCGAAGAAAAATGCAGCTTGCAAAAAAAGATATGATCGTTATGCATCCGCTGCCAAGAGTCGATGAGATCACCGTTGATGTTGACGATGACCCAAGAGCTATGTATTTTACCCAGGCAAAGTATGGCGTTTATGTCCGCATGGCTCTTATCATGACTATGCTGAAAGAGAAAAATCGCTTTGAGACCCTCAAAGGCAAGGTATATTCCGGTGTCCGCTGTTCAAATCCTAAATGTATCACAAATCATGAAGAGTATCTGCCAAAGAGCTTCCGTTCAAGCGGTGACGAAACTCTCCTCGAATGTGAGTACTGTGACGAGAGAAAACTTATATAAACCGTTTCCCGTCGATAAATACTGTGTAACTAATAAAGCGCTGACATAATAATCAGCGCTTTTGTTATTGCATAGATGTTTCGTCAGCGGATGAATCAGCCTTCTCCGCTCTGCTTGTACCGCATTATTTCGTTCAGAGGATTATGATAGAATATCGAATCCCCCAGAATCACAGGATAACTTACTTCACCAAGATCAGAATAGGTGTTGGCTATGCTGCCGTCTTTGTTAAGTCTTAGCAGGCAGCCTGATTTATCCGTGCAGTATATATAACCATTGGCATAATTATTATGCTTGGAATAGGCTTTTCTCAGCAGCTTTATATCTGAGCCGTTTTTGTCAGCAGAATAAAGCCAGCGGGTGTCACGGTCTGAGGAATAGTAAATCCTGTCTTCAACTAAACACAGATCAGATGTCTCATCGGCTATCAGCACTCTTCGGTCACTGCCGTCAAGTCCGATACTCTCCAGCGCATAGCCATTATCATAGTTAACATAATATATCCTGTCTTCACTGACACACATATACCAGCAGTTTACCTGGCTTAGCTGTTCAAAGCCTGAGCCGTCTGTATTAACTCTGGAAATGTAATGGCGGTTGTTTGAATCAACATAACTGAAATACAATGTATCTCCGCTGAGTGTAAGCTCATAGCAATATCCATTCTGAAGCTTTCGCAGATCTGTACCGTCGGTCTTTATTGTATATACACTGTTGTTGTCATTGCTGTTGCAGAAATAAAGCCTGTCTCCGTCGATATTAAGATAATGGCACTCTATGTCTGCAAGGACAGTATAATTTCCGTTATTATCATATGTACTGAGCTTTCCGTTTTCTGAAATATAACAAACATCTCCGTCACTTGCTGCATATCCGCCGCTAAGGATATTTGCCGTTCCCAGCTGATATGGCGCAAGTCCCAGGGAAGATGAACGGATGGAAGTTTCAGTTATCTCAGGAACATATTCAGTTGATTCAGGCAGAGCTTCTGTATTTTCAGCCTCAGCGGAAGGTGCAGTTTCAGGAGCAGCTGTCTGCGGTTCAGCTGAAGGCTCTGTAGCAGGAGCTTCTGTGGAAATAGTTGTCCCATTGGTTGGCTGTACTGGTTCAGGCTCTTCTTCTCCCTTGTTGACAAGTAGAAGTATCAGCGTGGTAGCCATTGCAACGATAATCATCACAAGTACAGTTATAAGCGTTATTAATTTTTTATTATCAGTATTCATAATGCCAATCCCTCCTGACAGTTTTCGTAATAATATTATACCCTTTCTTAGCTGTTATGTCAAATCTAAATATCAGGTAAACTCTGTATTATTCAGCCTTTGAACTGCTTTCTGCATCTTTTTTTAATTGTACCGGCTGAATATTTGACAACTAAATTCTTTTGTGATATAATTATCAATATCATACATACGGAGGATCTATGAAAAATATCATCTTTTTCGACATTGACGGTACCCTTATCACTGAGGACTACAGAATGCTCGTCCCCGAAAGTACCGCAAAAGCCATCGAACTGACAAGAAAAAAAGGAAACCTGACTTTCATCAATACCGGCAGAACTGAATTCAATGTTATAAAAAAAGTCCGTGACCTCGGATTTGACGGTTATCTCTGCGGCTGCGGAACTTATATTGAATTCGGCGGCGAGGGCCTGCTTTATCATACTCAGGAAAAAGATATGTGCCTGAAAATAGCCGAAATATGCCAAAAATCAGGTGTATCACCTGTTTATGAAAGACGGGACGGTTACTTCTTTGACGATGATGCCGCTCCCAACGATGGAATAGAATATTTCAAAAAAATATTCGCCGGCTCTGATATAAGAGTGGATCAGCGTGTGACTGATGAGGATTTCAGCTTCGATAAATTCGTTTTCTGGACAAATCCCGGCTCTGATACTGAGTTTATTTTCAACAGTATCCGCCCATATTTCCAGATCATTGACCGTGGCGGCGGTTTTTATGAGAACGTCCCTATCGGTTACTCCAAAGCCACTGCTATTGATATGATGCTGAAAAAACTGGATATACCGCTAGAAAATGCCTATGCCATCGGTGACAGTACGAATGACCTGCCAATGCTTGAGGCTGTTCCGAACAGTATCGCAATGGGCGGCTCAGAAAGTATTTATCCCTATGTTTCGTACATAACCACTGGTATCGAAAATGACGGCATCTACAATGCCCTTGATCATTTCGGTCTGATATAAAACGCCTGAGAGATCAGAACTTTTCTTCATACATAGATATATCATTATATCTTGCGAAGAAAAATCTCTGTTCTCTCAGGCTTTTTTTACTGAAACTCTACAAATTCACGGCTGACGTATCCAAACGTTACCTGATCGTACTTGTCAACATAGCGCACATAGCACCACTTGGAATTGTAACCGAATACATCTACTATCCAGCCGATCGGTATTTTTCCGATAACTGTTTTGTCACCGCCGGATACTGAAGGCTCACTCCTCAGATTCAGTGGATCTTCCTTTGTGATGACCTTGCACTTTGCAACAGGAGCATCTTCTATCGTCATATCCGCAGGCGCTCTCGAACGGTCAATATCCTTGATCGTAGGATCAACAGTTGCAGGTGGAATGGTTACAACTATAGTTTGTTCTTCCGCAGCTGTGGTAATAATGATCGTTGCTTCCTCCGGCTCTTCATAAGCTTCTGTTACATCAGAATATTCACCAGTCTCTTCATATGAAATATTTCCGTCATTGCTGTCGGCATATCTGCTATCTGCCTGATTCCTATTATTTTCAGGTACTGTATTCTCAGTAGCTGCAATGATACCCGGCGAATCCAGATTCTCTTGTACATGAGGTTTAGTTAAGATGAATTTATATATACCTATTCCAATACCTACCGCAGCAGCAAGCCCTATCACTATCGGCAGAAGACTGTGCTTTCCGCCAGACGGAGACGGAACTGGCTGCGGCTGTACCGGATTTGGTCGAACCGGCTCAAAAGAAGGTACCTCCCTGCCTGAAAATCTGCCGTTATTTCCGGTATATCCACCATTATTACTGTTATTCTCAGTATTATTTACACCGCCGCTGTTATTTCTGAAACCGCCCACATCAGGCTTGCTGTACTGATTATCGTTACCGCTGTTGTTCAGAGGTTCAGGACTTGCTGGCTCTGGCTTCTTAAGATTGACCGGCTGAGCTGATGATGCCTTCGGTACAGGCTGAGCAGTTTTCTTTACAGTGACCACCCTCTCAGGGAAGTGCATCGGTGAATCTCCTGGCAGGACAGTTCCTGCTCGCTTAAGATCCGCTATAAAATCGCTTAGTCCGCTGTAACGCATATCAGGAGAGTAACAAAGCGCCTTTCTTACAACATATTTCAGCTCAGGCGAACCGTTTTCAGGCTCAGGTATTTCCTTTGCTCCCTTGCATCTCTCTCCTATTGCATCATTTTGTGAGGTGCTATTATCCTCAAAGGGAAGTCTTCCGTTATTAAGCAGTCCATACATCACCAGTCCTAATGAATACACATCGCTCTTTTCATATGGCTCAAGACTTGTATTTTCAATTAGCTCCGGCGCAGAATACCTCTGCTCTTTCTCAGTCCTGTCAAGGAACCATTGCTTAAGCGGAATTGCAAGCACATAATTCCTGTTTCCTTCATCTTCATCTATCATTATGTTTTCAGGTGAAACACAGCCATAACTGATATCCTCTGAATAGAAGGTCTGCAAAGCGAAGGCGATATCAAGACCCAGCTCCTTTACAGTTTCATTCAGCTTTTCCGGACTTTCGCCGGTTATCTGCGTATATATGCTGCTGAGCAGCGGAAGAGGAACATATCTGAGCAGTGCATCATAACCGCCAGGCTCACGTTCTCCCGGCTGCTCGATACATATTCCTCTTCTGTCAAAGGAAAAAACCTTTCCGAAATCAGCACTGCATATATACCTTGATTTTTCAGTTACACTGATCACCCTTTCCATAAGCTCAGATTTGTAACTGATAAGAAATTCCGGGTCTTTCAACAGCGATATATCTTCTTCACTGAAATCTCTCACTGCCACAAATAGTTTCCGGCTGTCATTGCTCTCGCCGTCAACTAAGGCTATACCATCGGCAGCTGGATGATCTGACATAGGAATCCAGCTTCCCCATTTTGAATCTCCCTTATAATTTTCAATTGCATGATATTCACTTACTCTGCTGAATACATCAAATTCCAAATCGCAAAACCACCTTTATAACTGTGATTATCCAGTATCTGTTTCCATATACCAAAATAGTTCTGACTTTTATCCGCCATACTCTATTATATAACCCATATTACTGTCCTTGTAATTTGTATACTTCGGATCAGTTACGTCAGGTGCATCATTCATAGACCACTCCTTGGGCGCTCCGTTTCCGGCTGATATATACCATAACAGAAGATACGGCTCTGCTACCTTGTTGCCGGTGTTCTTATACTCATATATATCTATACCTGAAGGTTCGCTGGAGTTGAGGCTATTACTGAAGAACCAATGTGTACATTTCCCTGAACCTGAATAGATATATGATGTATCAGAATCATCAGTCCACCTGAATGAGATCTCAATTGTATTATTATCCTTAAACGTTGGAGTTGTTCTTCCGCCCAGCCAGACGTATTGCAGATCAGGATTTTTAGCACGGGCTTCCTCAACGCAGGCAATTATTTTGTTCCAGTCATCTTCCGAGTGCATGGTTGCAAGCTTTCCGCCGGCGGTCTTGCAGTTACGCTCTGCTTCCTCCCATGTAACCTTTCCAGCCACAAATTCATATTTATGTTCAACAGTTGTGGTGACAGGAACTGTTGTAGTGGGTGCAGCAGTAGTCTGTACAGTAGTAGGAATAGTCTGTGTAATAGTAGGCTCTTCTGTAGCTATAGCAGGTGCATCAGTCTGATAATTCAGATCCTGCGAATCATTATTTTTATCAGTAGTACCTACAGCGCCTGAATCAACGGACGATGAACCAGCCGATGAACTGCCGCCTCCGGAATTATTCTGAGCCGGCTGTTTCGACAAAAAGAACATTGAGCCGAGAATTCCAAGTCCAAGCAGTGCAAGTACAGCCAGCACTATTATAACTACTTTTAAAGTTGAATTTCCTCCAGTGGAAAGAGCCCCCACCGGAACTCCGTTATTATGAACCGGTTCTGAATTCTGATTTCCGCCGGAGCTTCCGCTCTGATTCTGTCCATACGGCGGCTGATATCCGCCTCCGCCGGAGCTTCCGCCTTGATTCTGTCCATACGGCGGCTGATATCCTGCGGCTGTAGGATCTGGTCTTTGAAAATTACCAGTCCGTGGAGATGGAGCTGGAGCTGGCGGTGTAACTTGCTTCCTTTCCGGCTTTTCCAGCGGCACCGGCTCAGGCTTGATCTCCGGCTTTTCCAGTGATACCGCCGGTTCCGGCACTGAACCAAATTCCTCACGCAGCGTGCTTATGTTCATTTCTTTGCCTGGACCCCTGATTATAAATCCGCCGTAATTATTAAGATCCTCTAAAAGCTCCTGATAGCTTCCATAACGTACACGTCTGTTATGAGCAAGACATTTCCTTACAATATAACTCAGCTGATCATCGGCTTTTAACGGTGAACATATCTCAGTCTCGCCCTTGTTTCTTGTTTTAAGAGCATCTGAACGTGAAGTATTATTATCCTCAAACGGCAGCCTGCCATTGTTCAGCAGCCCATACATCAGAAGTCCCACGGAATATATATCCGTCTGCTGATCACCAATACGGCTGACATCTGAAATCAGCTCCGGAGCTGTGTATTCGTTCCTTACTGTGTCATTTTCATCAGCTTTGAAAAACAGGTCGATAAGCGGAAATGCCAGCTGATATTTTTCACTGCTATCTCTCTGACAAATGATTATATTCTTAGGTTCAACAGAACAATACCTGAGCTTTTCTTTATCCATAGCAAGCAAAGCTTTTGTGATATGTTCTGCGATTGTCACAACGGTCTTTCCCAGCTTATCCTGAGACAGACTGTATATTCTGCTCAATTCTGATTCAAGTTTATTTTCAGGAACAGAGCGCAGGAGTATATCAAATCCTGCCAGCTCACTGTCTGCGTCTGCTGATATTCCTCTCTTATCAAAACCATAAACTCCGCCAAAATCCACACTCTGGACATATCCGCAGGAATCAGCTGTTCTCAGCAGCTTGCTCATAAGAGTGATTTTTTTATTCATCAGCTCCCGTGCCTGATCATTTGTCAGATGCAGTCCCTGATCACTGAACAGGAACTGTGCCTGATACATAATTCTTGGGTCGTCTTCTCCTGAAATACAGTGAAGCATATCCGGAATGACAGTTTCATCTTCCATGGAGATCCAGTCACCCCAACGGCTGCTTCCCTTGCTTTTTTCGATTTCCTGATACTCTGACAATCTGTCAAAAAAATCAAACATTGAATTACCCCTTATTTCAGTTCTAACCAGAGCTTGCCTCTGCGTTCAACACTTAGCCTGCTTCCTTTATAATATGCTACAGCCGGCTCAATGCCCTTCAGAATATAGCTGTGATTAGTTTTTAGTTCAATATTGAAGCTAAAGATGCGATTCAATTTTTCTATCTCTGCACAATCTATACCGTCAGTTGTAAACCTGCTATAGTAGTATGGGTTTGGAATAAGGTCTCCGTCATCTTCTTTAACAAGCGCTGCATTTCTATAACTTCCGGAAACATGAAGCGCCAGCTCTCCGCTGAGTTCAACGGTAAACGCTATGAATTCAATATTCTGCTTATCATCAAGAATGCTTATATCCGAAAAATAATTCATATATTCCTGCTGTCTCGGATTTGGTTTGTTTTGGGCAGGAGTATTGCCGAAAGACGGATTATTGGGCACTGAAATTGGTGAACCCAATGAATTAAACGGATTTAACGACGGCTGAGGATTGCTTCGAGCCTTGCTAAACTCCTGTGATAGTCTTTTTATTTCCGCATTGAGTGCAGCGATCTTTTTTTCGCTGACAGCCTTTTCACTATTGAGCGAGTTGATAGTAGCGTTTGCTTTGTTGATCCTCTGAGTAGCATCAGCATAAAGACGTTCATAATTTAATTTAGACTGTTCAAGCTGTTTTTTCAGCTTTTCTGTCTCCTGCTGATTTCCCGCTGAACCAAGCTGTTTTTTAAGCTCAGCCAGCTCATTCTCAGCAGCCGCAAGCTTTCCCTCATATTCCTTAGCAGCAGCTTCGGACTTGATTTTCTCAGCATCTTGAGAAAGATTCAGATTTCTCAGCTTTTCAGTAAGAAGCTCATTATCCTTTTGCAAGCTTTCGATAACTCCGCTGCTGTCGCCGCTCATACTGCTTATCTGCTCTTTAAGCTTTTCATTCTCAGCTGTAAGCTGATTTTTCAGTTCTTCAATTTCCTTCTGCTTGATCGCAAGCTCTGTTTTATGTTCATTTTTAAGCTTTTCGATTTCCTGAGTCTTTTTCGCATTATCCTCCTCAGCCTTAGCTGCATTGGATTCAACCGCATTAAGATTTGCTTTAAGCTCAGCGATCTCCTTATCTTTTGCGGAGCTGTCAATTTGCTGCTGAGCTTTTTCCTCATCGAACCTGTCCAGCTTATCCTTAAGACGTTTATTCTCAGCCGTAACACTATCAAGCTTAAGGTCCAGCTTAGCCTTTTCAGTCAGAAGCTCATCACGGTTTTTCTGCAATTCTTTGCTGTCTTCCTTGACTTCCTTCAACCGCTTCTCGATCTGTCTTTCATGATCTTCCTTAAGCTTTGCCAGTTCATTTTCATGATCTTCCTTAAGCTTCTGGATTTTCTTCTCATGCTCTTCCTTAGCATTATTCAGTTTATTCTCTGATTCTGCCTCTGCCTTTTCAATATCACTTTGAAGCTTAGCTATGTTCTTTTTCTGCTTTTCAATAATTTCAGCCTGAGCTGTTTCAGCATCTCCGGCATTACGATAGCTCTCAGCCTCTTTTTTGTAATTATCGCACTTTTCCTGAATCGTCTCTTTTTCTTTAGTAAGATTTTGAAG
>CAMNFW010000043.1 GCA_946537565.1 uncultured Ruminococcus sp.
TTATTTCTGTATTAAGCTCCTCTGTCATTGCGGAAAAATTTTCTGCATCGATAGAGGTCTTGTGCTTGCTGTATATTTTGCTGAGAAAGTATACTGTTATGGAAAGAAATACTATCGTTGCAAGATATACAAGCAGCACCAGCAATGCTCCGCCCGGCCGCATAAACGCATATCCAACTACCAACGCTGTTGCCAGCGCTATTATTATCGCTGCTGCCAGTGCGTTTCCATACTTCATCTTAAGACCTCCTTTCTCCCGGACATAATTATCCACTATGATTATATTATAGCAAATATTAACCAAAAAGTCAATCTTTAATTTGTGAATGCAATGCAGTTTTTATAAAAATAAAGAAAAAATCCAAAAACTCTTAATATCTTATTCATTTTTTTGTGCTAAAATGTTATAATGGTAAATAAGAAAATAGAATTTAATTCTTAATGTTTTAAGGAGGCTGTTTATGGCACACATTCTTATTGTTGATGACGAAATAAATATCCGCAAGCTCCTGAGAGAATACGCCGAATTTGAAGGCTATGAGGTCACAGAAGCTGAAAACGGCATGGAAGCTGTCAACCTTTGTCACGAAAATGACTACGACCTTATCATCATGGACGTTATGATGCCCAGACTTGACGGCTATTCCGCCTGCAAGGAAATTCACAAAACTAAAAATATCCCCGTTATCATGCTATCTGCCAGAGGTGAAGAGTATGACAAGCTCTTCGGCTTTGAGATTGGTGTGGACGACTATGTGGTCAAGCCTTTCTCCCCTAAAGAGCTTATGGCAAGAGTTAAAGTCGTCCTCAAAAGAAATAAATCCGCTGCCGAAGCTGTTCAGCCTGATAAGTATGTCTTTGAGGGGCTTGAAGTCGATATCTCCGGCAGAGAGGTCTATGTTAACGGCAAAAAAGCCGCTATGACCCCTAAGGAATACGATCTTCTCTTCTATCTCGTCAAAAATAAAAACATCGCCCTCACCCGTGATCAGCTCCTTGAAGAGGTCTGGGGCTACGATTTCTTCGGCGATGACAGAACTGTGGATACTCATATAAAAATGCTCCGGAACAGTCTCGGTGAATACAGAAAATTCATCGTGACCCTGAGAGGAATGGGATACAAGTTTGAAGCTAATTAAAAAAATCAGAAGCATCACCGGCAAAATACCGCTGAAATTCAACATATGGATCTATTTCATGAGCTTTACTATCATCGTTTTCGTTCTGCTGTGGCTGTTCCAGATACTCTTCTTTGAACGCTTCTACAGCAGCACCAAGCTCAACGATGTGGACAAAACCGCTGCCAGTATCATCTATTCCTATGAAAATGATCCCAGCACCGAATTCAGCTCCAAGCTCACCTCCCTCGCCCTCGCCAATGACCTCTGCATCGAGATCACCGACCGCTACGGACGCTCTATCTATTCAAGAGAATATGCCGGCGACTGCCTCATTCACGGCAGGGAAAACAGTACCTTCTCCTTCATCAAAATGATAAACGACAATAATAATGAGACCATATGGCGCAAAATTCTCAATAAACGCACCAACAGCTATATGCTGGTCTACGGCTGCGCTCTCGGCACTCCCGATAGAACTGAGGGCTTTATGCTCATAAATGCCACCCTCGAACCCGTCGGCTCTACCGTTTCTATCATCAAAAAACAGCTGATGTGGATAACTGCCCTTCTCATTATCATCGCCTTCTTCATTTCACTGTTCGTGTCAAGGCGCATTTCCAGTCCCATCGACAAAATTACCGAAGGCGCAGAAAGTCTCGCTAAAGGCAATTTCAATACTAAATTCGACGGCAGAGGTTATCTCGAAGCTAAAAAACTTGCCGATACGCTGACTTACGCCGAAAAGGAGCTTTCAAAAGTCGATACCCTCCAGCGTGACCTTATCGCTAACGTTTCCCATGACCTGAGAACTCCCCTCACCATGCTTAAGGCTTATGCTGAAATGATCCGTGATCTCTCCGGCGATAACCCCGTAAAACGTAATGAACACCTTGAAATCATCATCAACGAGACCGACCGCCTTTCTCTTATGGTCAACGATATCCTCGATCTCTCTAAACTCGAAAGCGGCAGACAAAAGCTCTCGCCCTCTGAGTTTGAGATCACTGCCAAGCTCAATGAGATCATCGGCAGATTCAAGGGTATTTCCGAGAAAATGGGCTATCATATCCACTTCACCCCGGATTCTGAAAAAACCGTCTGCTGCGATGTGGTCAAGATCGAACAGGTCATCTATAATCTCATTAACAACGCCATTAACTATACCGGCGCTGACAAACAGGTCTACGTCCGCCAGATCAACCAGCCCGGCGGTGTGCTGATCGAGGTCGAGGACACCGGCGACGGTATCGAAGAGGACAAGATCAAGCTGATCTTCGATAAATATTACCGCTCCGAAAACCACAAGCGTGAGGTCGTAGGAACCGGTCTCGGACTTTCCATCGTCAAGGCTGTGCTTAAGCTGCATAACTATGATTTTGGTGTAAGAAGTGTTCTGGGGAAAGGTTCAGTATTCTGGTTCAGGATAAGCGATCCGCCTGCCGGAAGATCTCCGAAACAGCAGTGATATTTCTCTGGATTTTCCTGAAATCGTCACAGGATTTACACATTGATGATGTACAGTTAATTAATTCAGAGGAATCCTTCTCTGATGATCTTTATGGTAATTTAATGTTTACCCCACATTAAATTATATATCCCCAATAATCCCTATATCATGGCAGATGAGCTTCCTTGAACGGAGGCTCATTTGTTTTATGCCGGCTTGTTATCATTAATTAACTCTTGACAAAGATCAGCTAAAGTGATAAAATAAAACTGACAATCATTATCATTTTGAAAGGCTGCTGTATATGAAAAAAGACTCAGGTTATAATACTAAACAAAAAGAAAAGCTCCTCGATTATCTCGTTAAAAATAAAGACAAACATACTAACGTCCAGGAGATCAGCGCTTATTTTGCTTCCGAAGGCACCCACCTGGGCATTACTACTATCTACCGCCAGCTGGATAAACTCGTCGAAGCCGGCACCGTCAGAAAATATTCCTTCGACGGCAAAACCGGTGCCTGCTATCAGTTCATCGACAAGGAAAAAGACTGCCATGAGCATTTCCACCTGAAATGTCTCGTCTGCGGCAAACTGATACACCTGGACTGCGATCATCTCCTGAATCTTAATCATCATATCGCTGAGCATCACGGCTTCATCGTTGACCCCTGCCAGACGGTTTTTTACGGCAAATGTGCAGAGTGTTCAGGTCTTAAGCCCCATTCCCATTCTGACGATTCTGAGGAATAAACAGCTTCACCTCCTCAGTTTCATTTTCAGTTCCGGCTGTATTTCCCTGAACCGGCGTGTAGATCTTTACATCATCTTCATTCATCTGTTTCACCCCCCGTTCTTATTTTTTGCATTTATTAAAAATATTATTCCTTCCGGAAGGTTACAAATTATGAAAATCTTTAAAGCCTTTGGCTACATAGCCGCTGCCGATATCCTTTCACTTTTCATCGGTCTCACTCTTGCTTCCTCTGCAAATCCCCTCGTCAGAATCATTTCAGCTGTCTGCGCCTGTGGCATCATGGTTTGTCTCATCGCAAGCCTCGGTCTTAAAACTGCCAGGCAGGACCTGAAAAATCAACGAATTACCGGTGAAAAAACCAGCTTTTCTGAAACCGCTGCAATGGCTGTCACCGTTTCACTTCCGGCAGCTGTAAGCTGGCTGCTGCTTAAAGTTTCACTGAACGGCGGCTTCGATTTCTACCGCTGGCACAAAATTATCAACGGCTATTTTTTGCAGATATTTAACTTTATCAACCCTGACGCTTCATCTGCTGCACTTTCTTCCGGTCAGGTCTGGCTGATGCTGGGGCTTGTATTTGTACCGGCGATGGTATTTCTTGTCAGCTATTTTCTTGTATACAAAGGCTTCATCAGTTACGATGAAAATTAATACGTTTAAACAATAAAAGTCCGCACTTCATTTTTTTGAAATGCGGACATTTTTTTATGACTTGTTCTTTTTAAAGAAGAGTCCGACCTCTTCGCTGCTGTTCAGCATAAAGAATGCTGCAACTGTGCATATCAGCGAAACTGCATAAAGTATTATCGCCAGCGGTTTGCTGCCTTCATGCTGCGGTATCATCACTATGCCGGGGAATATCTGAACTATTCCCGATAATATGAATATCAGTGATGTCAGGCTCTTGAAAAATCCCACTCCCGTCAGCAGGAGAAGTGCGCTCACTCCCATTGCCATTGCAATGTAAACGGCTGATTCTTTGATCGCATTGCTCATTCCGCTCATGCCTTCTTTATAGCTCAGACCGAGACTTCCGGAATACAGCAGTAAAAACGCTGCTGCTGCTATAACTCCGAGTATTCCGATCACAATAACTATCTTAAAGCCTTTTTTAGCCTTTTCCTGACGCTGCTGCTCTTTAAGCTCAAGCATCATGCGAAGACTTTCCTTTGAATCCTTCTGATCTGACTGGAGCTGTGAGGATACAGCTTTTTTCTTAGCCTCCTGCTTAGCTCTTTCCAGGTCTTCATCAACATAAGTCGGAGTATACTTAGGAAGCTCCGGCTCTTCGTCAAGAATAGGCGCTTCAATGGGAGCTTCGGGTTCCTTTGGCTTTTCCTCTCTGACCGGCGGCACATAGTTGTCATCGTCAAGCACAGGAGCTTCAAGCACCGGCGCAGGAGCCTCTGCACCAAGCTGTGAACGGCGCATATCAATGATCTGCTTCTGCTTTTCCTCCGGCAGACCGTCAAACATCACCTTCTGCTCCGGTGTCAGACCGGCAATTATCTCCTCATCAGTCATTATCAGCTTCTGAGGCTGAGGCTTTGCAGTCTGGGTATACGAATCGTCATCGTCAAGCACTACTGCTGCCACGCCCTGAGGTGCGCCTTTTTTCTCGGTTGTAGGCGGTACATAGTTGTCATCGTCAAGTATTGCCGCTGCCACACCCTGGGGCGCTCCTTTTTTAGGAGCAGGAGCAGTATACTCTATATCATCAAGTATCGGATTATTGTTTTCTTCGTTCATTTCTTCACCTGCTTATATTCTGGATAAATTCAGTTATACCGCCCTTTCCGCCGGTTGACAGGAACGAGTAGTACATGAGTATATATGAAGCATCAGAGGCATCTATAAAACCGCTGCCGTCCACATCAGCTGCTGTGAACTGTGCCTGAGTGAACGTGCTTCCGCCGTTTGTGGACAAAGATGCGTACTCCGCAAGTACATCGCTGGCATCTGAAGCATCCACCGCACCGCTGGCATTTACATCTCCTATGGCATAGACCGGCTGCACATATGATGTCTCCGCAATCGGATAGCGGGCATAAAAATCTGACGAATCATAATCTGCATAAAGAGGAGAACCGGCAGTATGCTCCCATTCAAGAGAATGATAGTTGTTGTAAGCAAGATCATCAAAATCGCTGAGTCCTCTCAGAAAGAAGAGAGGTTCGTCTGAACGCACTGATGAATCCCACGTTGCATCAAGAAAGTAGTATTTTCCGTCAAGCTCTGCAATATTCCAGGCATGAGTTCCGCCGTTTCCGGTTCCTGGAATAATACGGCATGATACACCCATTGTGGTTAGCAGCCTGTATATCAGCTGGGCAAATCCCTGACAGACTGCATCTTTATTGACCGCCGCACCATATGCTGAGAATATCAGTCTTGACGAGAGATCCTCTGAATAAGATATATTGTACACAGCATAGTTATAGACCCGGCGGATTATCTCATAATTGCTTTTGCCTTTGAGGTCAAGCTCATCTATCAGCCGTTCGATCTCAGCATCAAGCTCTGCTTCCTGCTGGGCGGTGGTGTTATAGGTTACAGTAAAATTTATCCTGTATCCACGCACTCCGTTCTCGGTGTAGCCGGAAGAGGAATAGCCGTAGGATTCAAGGCTCCAGCGCAGATAATCGCCCTCTTTCGGGTCACCGGTCTCAGCGAACGAGCCTGTGATTATGGCTTCGATATCCGCTTTGCTCCTGACAAGTCCTGATTCAAGATCGACGCTGAAATTCTCCTGCCGCTGCTTCATTTTTTCTCTCATATCATCGGCAGCTGCGGACAGTGTATCAGCCGCAGTCTTTTCGCCGGTGACGGAGATAACATCAGCACTGACCTGTGCAAAGGCTGTCGGAACCCCTGCGGCAAACAGCATCAGCACTGATGCTGCTGTTCCGGCAATGATCTTTTTGATCCTTAAAAAGTTCATGCTTCTCCCTCCTTTTTCCAAGGCACTCAGTTTTTCACTGAGGGAAGAGACAATTACCTCTCGATTATCTGAGATCTGTCAGGTCCTACACCTACCATGCTTACCGGACAGCCAACCAGCTCTTCCAGTCTTGCTATATACTTTTTGCAGTTTTCCGGAAGCTCATCAAAGCTGCGGCAGCCGGAAATGTCCTCGGTAAAGCCGGGGAATTCCTCGTATACAGGTGTACAGCCCTCCAGCTCTTCAAGAGTAGGCGGGAAGTTTTCTATAACTCTTCCGTCAGGCATTTTGTATGCTGTACAGATCTTAAGGGTATCAAGGTTAGCCAGTGTGTCAAGCTTGTTGATAGCCAGGCTGTCCAGACCGTTTACTCTAACAGAATGACGAACGATAACTGCATCGAACCAGCCAGTTCTTCTTGGTCTTCCGGTGGTTGTACCGAACTCACCGCCCACGTTTCTGATCTGCTCGCCGATCTCATCATCAAGCTCTGTTGGGAAAGGTCCCTTGCCGACACGGGTGGTGTAAGCCTTGGCAACACCGATGATATTGGTAATGATCTTAGGTCCCACGCCTGTACCGATACATACACCGGCTGACAGCGGATGAGATGAAGTTACATATGGATATGTTCCGAAATCAATGTCAAGAAGTGTAGCCTGAGCGCCCTCGAACATAATGGTCTTGCCAGCCTTGTCAGCCTCGAAGGTCAGCACTGAAACGTCATCAACAAAGGGAAGAAGTCTCTTTCCGTACTCAGTGTACTCAGCAGTAACAGCGTCAAGGTCAAAGGCTTCGCCGCCGTAAACCTCGGTGATGATCTTGTTTTTGAGCTTTCCGGTGGACTGGATCTTCTCTGCCAGCACCTCCGGGTGGACAAGATCATAAACTCTGATTCCGCAGCGCTCGTACTTATCCATATATGCAGGACCGATACCTCTCTTGGTGGTACCGATATCTTTTCCGCCTCTGAAAGCCTCTGAGAGACCGTCCAGAGCGATGTGCCACGGCATTACAACATGGGCACGGGGATCTATCTTAAGGTTTGCAGTTGATATGCCTCTGCCTTCAAGTCCGTCAAGCTCGCCTATGAAATCCTTAGGATCAAGAACAACTCCTGCTCCGATAAGGCAAAGTGTATCTTTATAGAGGATTCCCGATGGGATAAGGTGGAGCTTATAGACCTCACCATTATTGACAACGGTATGACCTGCATTGTTTCCGCCCTGTGAACGGACAACTACATCTGCACGGGAAGAGATAATGTCGATTATCTTTCCTTTTCCCTCGTCTCCCCATTGAGTTCCGATAACGATATTTGCTGGCATATAATTTCCTCTTTTCATAAAAATCTGTGCATATTTGCACACTTACAATTTATTATATCACACAATGCAGATTTTTTCAAGGGATAATTGAAAATATTTTTCTGCATTTTACTGCAAATTACTGGTAATTTTACTGAGGGGATTTTTTTTTGTTTTTTTTAAAAATATATTTGTATTTCCGGAAATAATATGTTATAATAGTATTGACTATTCTTAAGGAGGGCTTAGCCTGTAATGATCATTATCCAAAGACAATTCTCGAAAGACAAAATTTTCAACGATCCCACCGCCGGCACATATACTGTATCATGCTGGACATTATCAAAAGAGCTTCATCTTTGCTCAGAAAGGAAATTTTTCTGATATGATGTTTTTTCTGAAAGGACTGCTTGTCGGTCTGATTTTCGGCATTCCAGCCGGACCGGTCGGCGCATTATGTGTTCAGAGAAGTCTGCAATACGGCATGAAAAGCGGTATGATAACCGGTCTCGGTTCTTCAGCGGCAGACTGTTTTTATGCAGCTGTGGGAGCTTTCGGCATCTCAGCTGTTTCAGATTTTTTGCAGGAGCATACAACTGCCGTTAAACTGGCAGGCGGTATCCTTGTACTGGGACTCGGAATATCCATACTCCTGAAAAAACACAATGACGATGTTCTGGTTGAACGAAAAATAGGCTATCCTGCAATGTTCATGTCATCGCTGGGGCTTGGCATCGCAAATCCGGCAGCTGTTATAACTATAATGTTCGGCTTCTCTTACCTCGGCATAAACTGCGGAAAAAGTATACTTAAAGGCTCTATTCTCGTATTCGGCGTACTTATCGGCACTCTCATCTGGTGGCTGACCCTTTCCTCAGTTTCAGGTGTTATCAAGTCAAAATTCGGCAGCGAAGGCTTCAACAAAATGAACAAGGTTCTCGGCAGCATAATGATAGGCTTTAGCGTTGTGATCTTTGGTGATCTGATCGTGAAAGCCTTCTGAGATGTTTAAAGATATAATTAAAAAGTCCGGCATCGAACCGGACTTTCTTTTTTGGAGATTTTACTTTCCGGCGGCTGTGAGCCTGCAAATCGCCGCTGCATCACAGTGACACGGGAAATCGCACAAAATCCCACATCGACCGCCTTATCAATATTTTCCCTTTTATTTATTTTCCGCAAGATAATTGATAATGCTGTGAGCAGCAACATTTCCCTCGCCGGCTGCTTTGGTGTATTGATAGGGTCTGCCAGTGCAGTCTCCGGCAGCATAACAGCCGGGCAGATTCGTCTGCTGAGTGCGGTCGACCTTGATGTGACCGTTTTCAGTTTCGACCTCTTTGATGAGACTGGTCAGCGATACCGACGTTCTGAGGCAGAAAACTCCCGACACGCTTATGCTCTCTCCGCTGGTCAGCACAATGCCTTCAACGTGACCTTCACCTGAGATCTCCTTCGGTCTGTCAGTGTGAACAGTTACATTCGGAAGCTCTATCCCGCAGTCCTTATACGTCGGAAAAAGGTCAATATGTGCAGCAAGTCCGGCAAGATATTCAGCCTCATGTTCAAGCCTTTTTGCTCCAAGAATAACCGCAATATCCTTTCCCTTGTACAGCAGACCGTCACAGGTAGCGCAGTAGCTCACGCCGTGTCCGAGAAGCTTATCCTCATTGGGAAGCGTTCCGGTCTGAGCAATTCCGGAAGCAAGCAGAACCGTCTTTGCTTCACAAAAATCCGCACCGGCAAGTATCGCATAATGGTCTCCCATCGGCACGATATTGTTTACGACACTGTCCGTAACTTCCAGCTCCATCTGCTGAGCATGAGCCTGAAAAGCCGCTGCCAGTTCAGCTCCGGAAACCGCCGGAAAACCGGGATAATTGTTGATCTTCTCAGCCTTAGCCACCTTCTCGCAGATATTCTTTGAGCCGAACCAGATGATATTTTTCTTGTGTATTTTCAAGGTCAGGGCAGCGGAAAGACCTGCCGGTCCTGTTCCGATTATCGCTGCATCATACATCAGACATTCCTCTTTTCCATATAATAGTATTCAGCATTTTGCTGTTATTATATTATAACATTTTTCTTCCGGAATGTCAATATAATTAAAATTTCAAAAAATCAACTGCGCTCACTTAAATATATCGACAGCCGGCTCTGCATTACATCTGCACATTCCTCAGCTGTGCAGCCGCCTTTCAGGAAACGCTGCATTTCCTCGTCACCAATGCTGTAAAATTCACTGCCGGGATAAAACGCATATGAGCCTGAATCATCATAAACTGACTGGCTGATAAGCTCCCTCACCCCGGCGATGACCTCATCGTCCACATATCCCAGCTCGTCATATCCGCCGTCAATTCCCAAAGAATAGAGATATCCGGTATAATTTTCCTCGCCCTTGCAATACTGATTATCCTGGGGAAGCTTCTCAAATTCCGCAGCAATTTTCATGCCGCTTTCGGTTATCGGGAAGCCATAGACCTGCCTTTGCGAAGACTTATGGGTCTTGTAAAAATCATCACTGCACCACCAGCGCAAATACTGCCATGCCAGATCTTTATTCTCCGAGCTTTTGCTTATTCCAAAGCAGTGAAAGCCGTTTTCGATCGTGACCGGAGCTTTTACACCAACAGGCTCACCCATTATTTTCACCGGTTCGCCGCCGAATTCCCCTTTGAAAACGTTCAGATACTCACGGAACATTCCGATATGTTCTGTTGCAAACATGACCTTGTCCTCACGGTACTGATTCTGCTGCATATAATAATCCTCAGCAGCCTCTTCTTCAGTCGGCTCCCGCCATTCACTCTCGATGTCATAGACCTCTGCGCCGTTGCAATAATTGAGATAATGCAGAAAATCAGGCTCATCAAAATGACAGACACCTTCCTTGAAATCAGCCCATTTTGCCCAATATACCGTATTTGTCCGCAAAAGCTTCGTGTCATTTTCATTCCAGCGGAAAAATCCCTCGACCATAACTCCTTCCGGCGGAGATTCCAGAAGGTCGATGTAGGTGTCCAAATTCCATTGATTTATATTTTTTACAAATTTTTCCTTTGCGATTTTATTTAGCTTAAGCGTAAAAGCATTTGTAATCACCGGAATTTCGCCGTCTATTTCCATAAAATCCAGAGCCTGCGGAAGTATGTTCTGCCGGTTCACCTCGCTGTCACCATCAATGAACTGGTCAAGATCAACAAATGCGCTCTTTCCGATCATATCAATCCCGCAAAAATCACCGCTTCTGTTCATCGCAAAAACGTCCGGAAGCTCGCCGGAAACCGCATCACGCTCAAAGCTTTCCTGAGCCTTTTCCCTGCCGTCCTCGGAATAATCTCCATAGACCTTGAATTTCACCTGAAAATCGGGAGCTGTCTCGTAAAAAAGCTCAGTTTCCTCTGAAAGTGTCCGCTGCATAGAATCGCCGTCAACTCCTACTGTTATGACAGGGATATTCTCCAGCTCCTCCGGTGAACACGGGTCATACCAATAAACTCTGGTCTTGAAGCTGGTATAGCTTGACTGAACAACTGCGAAAACTCCGTTGTCTGATACAAAACCGGTGATCTCATTAAAATTCGCACCGCTGGCATTTATGCTGAAAAGTGGCTGCATTTCGTCATTTTCCGAGTTCAAGCCATAGATAGTGCTGCGTGTGTTCACAAACATGGAATACTCCTCATTTCCGCAGCTGATGCCCTGAATCGTTTCGGAAACAGAAACTTCTGCCCCGGAGCTTTCAAGCTCGCCGTCCACAAGCCTGCGGAACTTGACTTTGTCATCGCCCATGTTCACGGCGCAGACGATCGCACCGCTGGAATCTCTGCCTGTTTCTTCAATTTTCTCGTCACCTGTCAGCACCGGCTGCGAGATTTTTTGACCGTCAGCACTTATGACATAATACTCATTGTCAACGCTTATCATGAGATAGTCACCGTCAAAGGCTGCCTCGCCTAAATACGTCTTCATTCCCGGTTCAGCAGGAAAATCTTCCAGTGTATTCTCACTCACAAGCTCACCAGCTGCGGAATAAACCTTTATCATGAAGCTGTATTCCGCCGCTTCATCGTAAAGCTCCATGTCATGATCAGGCGACGAAAGATCAGGCTCCGGCAGATCACCGTAATCGGCGTGAACAAGAAATTCACAGAAATTTCCGCTGCCGTCAGAGGCTGCATTATAAACCGTTCCAATGTCAAAATCATTTACAACGATTTTTTCCCAGCTGTCAAGATTGCCGCTGGCGTGCCAGAATTCCGGTGACTCCTCTCCTGATCCGATAATGAAATTATCATTTCCCGAATTATAGCCTTCCATAGTGTAGATCATATTAAGATCTTCCGGAAGCGGCAAGGGTCGTTTCTTGTAAGCGGCATTTGCAAGAGCCTCAGTGTCTGCGGTTATTACCGCTGTTGAAGATGACTGCTCAGACTTTGAACTGCACGAGCTGCACATCATTGCAGCCAGCAAAGATATTGCCAAAAGTTTTTTCATAAAACGCAGCCCTTTCGTGTTTATTTGAATAAAGTGATTTTAAAGGCTGAAAAAGACGATATTTTTTAAAACTTTGGCGGTTCCTACAAATATCAGTGCTGTGATTTGTGCAGCTGTACAGATCAACACCCGAACGGCTGCTAAAAAAAATGTGTCTTAATTATTATTTTATTGTTAATTGATTATATATTAAAGTC
>CAMNFW010000044.1 GCA_946537565.1 uncultured Ruminococcus sp.
TTTTATAATTAACAGATTTTAAGCTGTGAAAAAAATTGCTTTTTTCATGAACTGTCTCAACGTGATAAAGCGTGAGCTTGACGAAACAGATATTATCCGGCAGCTCCTAAAATGATCTGCTTTTTTTATTCAAAAATATATCCCGATTATTCATGAAAAAACTGTTGACTAATTCTGCATTTTAGGGTATTATAATAGTATGTAGAAATTTACAGGAGGACGGCATGAAAGTAATAAAACCACTATCATTGTTATTGTCGGCAGCACTGCTGGCAGGTTCTTTTTCCGGCTGCGGAGAGAAAAGCTCAGGCGGCACGGCTGACTATAACTGGAGCAATGTAGCGATAGGCGGCGGCGGATATATTACAGGCATAGTCTACAATCCCACCGAGGAAGGGCTTGCTTACGTCCGCACAGATATAGGCGGTGCTTACCGTTTTGACAAGGCTCAGGATAAATGGGTTGCTATAACTGACTGCTTCGGAGGCGATGAATGGAATCTCATAGGTATCGAGAGTATTGCCACTGACCCGAAGGAGCCTAACCGTGTATATGCAGCCTGCGGAACTTATATGGGTGACAACGGTGCAATTATAGCTTCTGATGATTACGGAAAAACCTGGAAGCGCTTCGATCTTGATTTCGGCTGCGGCGGAAACAACTCCGGCAGAGGTGTCGGCGAGAGACTAAAGGTGGATCCGGTAAATAATAATATAGTATATTTTGGTTCGAGAAACAGCGGATTATGGCGTTCGGAGGACTATGGCGAAAGCTGGTCAAAGGTGGAGTCATTTCCAGTTAAGGGCGATTATTTGCAAGAAGGCAATGCTATAGGAATAATGTGGGTAGAATTCGACCCGGCAACAGATGATGTATATGCCGGCGCTGCAATGCTGGGCGGTGAGTGTATATACCGCTCAAAGGACGGCGGAGCAACATGGGAGGCTCTTCCGGCTATACCTTCCGGTATGTATCCATTGCAGGCGGTAATATCCGAAAATGGTCATCTGTACACAGCCTGCTCTGATACCGCCGGTCCGAACACTGACCCAAAGAATGGTGCAGTTTATTCCCTTGATCTTAAAACCGGGGAATATAAAGATATAACTCCGGCTCTTGATGATAACCACTACGGAGGCTACGGCGGTATTACCCTTGATAATCAGGCTCAGGATACTATCGTTGTAACATCTTTAGGATTCTGGGACGACAGAGGTCATAATATCTATCGTTCAGAGGACGGCGGCGAGACCTGGAATGCACTCTATACAAAAACTGAAAAGAATTATACAATGGACGTTTCAGAGGCAGACTGGCTGACCTGGGGCAGGGAAGAAGCCTCTATCGGCTGGTGGACAGCTGCTGTAGCAATGGATCCTTTTAATTCTGATAAGGTTAGCTACGGCACAGGTGCTACGCTTTACTCCACAGTGAATATGACTGATCTGGGCAGCGGAAATCCTGTTACAATAGAATTTGACGCATACGGCATCGAAGAGACAGCGGTATTTGATATGGTTGCGCCGCCCTATGAGGAGGGCAAACCTCAGCTTTATTCGATAATGGGCGATCTTACAGGATTTGCACATATAGACGTTACAAAATGTCCTGATGATGCACATTTCATGAAAAACGGAAATCCTACCTCTGTGGACTGTGCATGGCTGGACAGCAATTATGGAGTATATACCAGCGAGAGCAAAAATTCCCTTGTTTACACCACTGACGGCGGTTCAAGCTGGCAGGTGATAAAGAGACTTCCTGAAAAAGCTCAGGGCGGCAGCGCAACAATGTCAGCTGACGGAAAAACAATAATCTGGCGGCCGGGCTCAATAGGCGGAAAGCCTTATGTTACACCTGATTATGGTGAGACCTGGTATGAGTGCAAGGGACTTAGCTACGGTGCAAGGATAGAAGCAGACAAGGTAAATCCAGACAAATTCTATGCGGTCAGCGGCGGTATGCTTTATGTGTCCGAAAACGGCGGCAAGAAATTTGAACCCACAGGTGCAGTGCTTACTGACAACAGTGAATTAGTTGCGGTAGGCGGAATGGAAGGACATATATGGTCATATAACGGCTCATATCCTATGTATTCGGAGGACGGCGGAAAGACATTCACAGTTCTAAAAACTGCGAATGCTACAGCTCTCGGACTTGGTGCACCTGAAAAGAAAGGCGGCTATCCGACTATATATATCATGGGCAATGACAATGTTTCCGGAAATGATTCTCCGCATGGCGACGGAATTTACCGCTCGACGGATAAAGGAAAGACCTGGCAGCGAATAAACGATGATCAGCATCTGTTCGGCAATCTTACATCTTCCATAACCGGTGACAGCGAGGTCTTCGGAAGAGTGTACTTTGCAACAAACGGCAGAGGTATAGTAATGGGAGATGCAGCAGAGAAATAATGATTGATAAAAAAAGAACAGGTCTGGTAACAGCAGGCGTGTTAATGATAGGTTTCACCTCGTTGGTGACTTGTCTGTTTTCCACAGCAACGGTAAGCAAGGTGAAATATCCGGTGTTCGGAGTTGATGTTTCTCATTATCAGGGCGATGTCAACTGGCAGAAGCTGGAGGAGCAAGGCGTTAAATTTGCTTTTATCAAGGCAACTGAGGGCAGCGGTCATATAGACGAATCTGTCTGCGACAACCTTGAATGGGCAAGGGAGACAGGCATAAAAATATCATGCTATCATTTTTTCAGCTTTGACAGTCCAGGTGAGACCCAGGCTGAAAACTTCATAAACAGCGTGGAAAAAAACAGTATAGATATGCCGCCGGTAGTAGATATAGAGTATTATGCTGATAAATATATCAACAAGCCCAGCCGTGAGGAGGCGGAAGCGATAATGACTCCGCTGCTGGAAAGGCTGGAGGAATACTATGGTGTAAAGCCGATAATATATACTACAATACCGGTATATTTCAGGTATGTGGGAACCAGCTATTCTGACTATCCGCTGTGGATAAGATGCACACAAATGGAGCCTGATTTCATGGACTGGAAATTCTGGCAGTATTCAGATCAGGGAGTGCTGGAAGGATATTACGGCGAAGAAAGATGTATTGATTTCAATGTATACAACGGCAGTGAGGAGGATTTTTATAATGAATTCGGAAAATGATCTTCTGCTTCCTTTCAGGCTTATACCGCCGGTAAAGGATTATATCTGGGGCGGCACAAGGCTGAGAGATGAGTTCAATAAGAACAGCAGCCTTGAAAGACTGGCTGAAAGCTGGGAGCTGAGCTGTCATAATGACGGCAGAAGTATCATAGCTGACGGTGAATATGAAGGCATTACACTTAATGAATATCTGGAAAAAAATCCGGGAGCTGCCGGAAAAAACTGCGGAAGGTTTGAATATTTTCCTGTGCTGATAAAGCTGATAGATGCAAAGAATGACCTGTCTGTACAGGTGCATCCTGACGATGAATATGCAATGGCAGCTGAGGGAGAATACGGCAAGACTGAAATGTGGTATATTATTGACTGTGAGCCTGGTGCTGAGCTTATTTATGGTTTCAGGGAAAAGATTACCAGGGAACAGTTCAGGGCGGCGATAGAGAATAATACTCTTCTTGACTATGTGAATAAAGTTCCGGTAAAGCCGGGAGATGTGTTTTTTATCCCTTCCGGAACACTCCATGCAATTGGAAAGGGTATACTCATCGCTGAGATACAGCAGAATTCAAACACCACCTACAGAGTTTATGATTATGGAAGACTTGGTGCAGACGGAAGACCCAGGGAGCTGCACATTGAAAAGGCTATTGATGTAACAAAACTGGAAAAGCCTGAAAATAAGCCGTTGTACGCTCCTGCCGGCAGCGGTGACAGTATGCAGAACATAGGCTTTTGCGATTATTTTACAGTTAATAAATATGACAGCACCGACAGCTTCGGACTTGTTCCGGAGGATACGTTCATACATCTGCTGGTCATAAACGGCAGCGGAAAGCTTATTTCCCCTGACCATGAAAATTTTGAGCTTCCCCTTGAAAAGGGAACAAGTGTATTTATTCCGGCTGACACCGGAAGGTATGTTATAAAAGGAAAAATCAGCGTTATCACCACTGCTGTGCCGGTGAGTGATACACAGGCTGAGAAATAAAACAACGGAGGAAGAATTATGAAATATTATGTAGGAATCGACCTTGGCGGAACAAATATCGTTGCAGGTGTTGTAGACGGCGACTACAATATCATAGCTAAGGCAAGCACAAAGACAAATTGTCCACGCCCTGAAAAGGAAATAGCTATGGATATGGCTAAAATGGCTTTCGAGGCAGTGGCAAATGCAGGACTGACCTTTGATGACATTGAGTGGATAGGAATCGGAACTCCCGGTATTGCCAACAGCGCTACCGGTATTATCGAGTATTCAAATAATCTCGGTTTCAAGGATACTCCAATGGTAAAGTATATCACCGAGGCTATCGGAAGAGATGATACACCTGTATTTATTGAGAACGATGCCAACGCAGCTGCTTATGGTGAATATGTAGCCGGTGCAGCAAAGGGCGCAAAGAATGCAGTTTGCATCACTCTTGGAACCGGTGTAGGCGGCGGAATAATCATTGACGGCAAGATCTATGCTGGTTCAAATTTTGCTGGCGCTGAGATAGGACATACGGTCATAGAGGTTGACGGCGCACAGTGTTCATGCGGAAGAAAGGGCTGCTTTGAGGCTTATTCATCTGCAACAGGTCTTATTCGCATGACAAAGGAAGCAATGGCAGAGCATCCGGACAGCATTATGAACAAAATGGCTGAGGATAAGGGAAAGGTAACTGCCCGCACTTCATTCGACTGCATGAGAGCAGGAGATAAGTATGCACAGGCTGTTGTTGACAAGTACATCAAGTACCTGGCAGCAGGAATCACAAATACTATAAATATATTCCAGCCGGATATTCTTTGTATCGGCGGCGGAGTATGCAACGAGGGCGATCCTCTTCTCCTGCCAATGAAGGCACTGGTGGAGAAAGAGGTTTACACCAAGAATTCAGAGAAGAATACTAAGATCGTTATTGCTGAGCTGGGCAACGACGCTGGCATTATTGGTGCAGCATTCCTGGGCAAGGCAAATTCCTGAAAAAAATTGAATTAAGAGTCAGGGGCAGGATAATTATATCTATGCTTCTGAATATCCTGTAAACTGAAAGCAGCCATATGTACAAATCTATGTAAGATTTTTTGTGCATATGGCTGAAAACATATATCTGCTGCAACGATATGGGAAAAATAATACACATATTTTATGAACCGGTTCATACTGGTCAGGAATCAGTATAATAGGAGGTATCTCATATGAACGATCTCTCCGCAGACGTAAAACTGGCACAAAAAGGCGATACCGAAGCCTTTGCCCGGCTGTATTCAACAGTATACAAAGACCTTTATCACATTGCACTGTACAGCTTAAGAAGCTCCCATGATGCTTCTGATGCGGTCAGCGATACAGTGCTGGATGCTTTCAGCAGCATAAAAAATCTCCGGGACGGAAATTCCTTCCGGAGCTGGATATTGAAGATATTATCAGCTAAGATTAAACGGAAACAGCGGGAGTATTTCTCTGCTGCTGAAGAGCTTGATGATGAAAATGTGCATGAAAGTGTTTTCAGCTATGAGTATACTGAGCTGAACGAGGCTCTTGAAAGACTTGACCCTCAGTCAAGGCTGATACTCTCAATGTCGGTACTGGGCGGATACACCAGCGAGGAAATATCATCAGTCTGCGATCTTAAGCCAAGCTCTGTAAGATCAAGGCTTTCCCGTATAAAGGAATGGCTTAGACTTGAGCTGAGTGAAAAGGAAAAACTCTGAACAAAGGAGTGTGTATTATGAACGAGAATGAAGAGAAGATAAGGGAACTGCTGGAGCAGGAGGAAGTTCCGGAGGAGCTTTCCCCTGAGAATATCAAAAAGCAGCTTGATGAAGATTCTCAGGCTAAACGCAGAAGATTCAGCATTGCAGCAAAAACCGCAGGTATAGCAGCTGCGTGTGCGCTTATATGCGGAACGGCAGTATTCGGTGCGGCTAATGTCAGCCGTCACAATGACAACGGGGTAAATGAATCTGTAATTCCTGAAACCCAGGAGAATGCGGAAGAAAATGCTGATGAAAGTATCAGCAAGTCTGAAAGCGAAACAGAAGCTTCGTCTGAAAAAACAGAGGAGCTGATCACAGGTGAAGGAAGCTTCATGAACGGTGCTTCCAGCTATGAACAGATCTACAGCAATTTAAAGAAAGCAGGAGACCGCTACCGGTATGCAACCCAGTCTGGCGGAGGCGATATGTATTTCACAGATGATGCGGACTACGCCGCAGCTGAGGAGGCTGAAGAGGTTTATGACAGTGAAACCGCAAAGTCTGAGGAAAATTCAGCTCAGACAGCTGCTCCAAGCGGTGTCGGAGGCTTCGGTGACGGCGGAGATGAAAGCGAAACCTTCTCTGAGACCTATAACCAGGAAGAAGGAGTTCTCGAAGCTGATATCGTTAAAACCAACGGCAGCAGTATTTTCTATATCTATAACTACAGTGATTATGAAAATATGATCTATGATCCTGTTATGAATATAGCCCAGGTGGATAATGGAAGCTTTGTAAGCACAGATTCTATAGACCTGACACCGGATATGAGCAATTACTATGACGACAGCTATAAGACCAACGCTGATGTGTATGATATGTATGTCTATGACGGAATGATCGAGGTCATAGGAACAGTTCAAGGATATCAGGATTATTTTGATGAATATGGTGAATATAATTCCAGCTGGAATGACAGATCCAATCAGTACACCTTTGTGTCATTTTATGACGAGAATACCCATGATCTTATCGGCACTTACTTCCAGGAAGGCTATTACAATAATGTCCGCATATCACCGGACGGATATATGTATCTGCTGTCGAATTATATTTCTCAGGAATACAGCACTATTGAAGATGCTGATGATATTGAAGCATATATTCCTAAGTGCGGAACAAATGATGAAAGCGAATGTCTGCCGCCGGAGGATATACTTCTTCCGGAGGAATTTGATGATAGTTTATGGGTAAACTATACTGTTATCAGCAGCATTGATCTTAATGCTCCCGGAGAATTTTCTGTTAAGGATAATAAAGCGCTTGCAGGATATTCAGGAATGATATACAGCTCAGCCGATAATATCTATACAGTTTTAGGCTGGGAGGAATCTGAGATCACAAGAATATCAATTGCCGGCGGAGAGATAGTACCGGCAGCTTCCGGAAAGATAGAGGGATATGTACGGGATCAGTTCTCCATGAGCGAGTACGAAGGCTATTTCCGTGTGGCTTCGACAGTTCAGAAGTGGGAGAGCTACGGCAATGCAGTTACTGACTGGCTGGGCTGGACTGACGGCGGAGAATTCAATATTGACAACAGGGTATATGTTCTGGATATGGATATGAATATTGTCGGCAGCATAGGCGGCTTTGGCGAAGGCGAGACTATCAAGTCCGTAAACTTCAACGGTGATATTGCAAATGTTGTAACTTACGAGCAGACTGACCCATTGTTCTCAATTGACCTCAGCGACCCGGCAAATCCAACTATTCTTGACGAGCTTAAGCTTCCCGGCTACAGCACATATATGCAGAGATGGAACGATGGTCTGCTGCTGGGATTCGGCGTAAATGCAGATGAAAACGGTGTTGAGAACGGAATCAAGCTGACCATGTTTGACAACTCAGATCAGAATGATCTTAAGGAAGCAGGAACATTCATAGTCAATACCCGTGATGAATCTGACGAAAACAATTACAGCTACTCTTATTCTGATGCTACCTGGCAAAGAAAAGCACTGCTCATTGCTCCGGAGAAAAATCTCATTGGTTTCCCGTTAATTACCTATACTGATACTACTGACCAGAACGGAAATTATGAGAGCAGTCAGTCGTCAAAGTATATTTTCCTGTCTTATGACAACGGAGAATTCACTCTTAAGGGTGAGATAGACGGCGGCAAAACCCAGAGCTACAGCGGAAATGAATGTCTTAACAGAGCTGTATATATAGGTGACTATGTATATGCTGTATCCGGCAGGAAGATAATAGCAGCGGATATTGCAGGCATAAGCGTAACAGATGAAGCTGAATTTGGTTTAGGCTGATCATGAAAAAAGCGAAGATATTTGCACTGACAGCGGCGGCAGTTTTACTGCTTTGGGCTGCCGCCTTCATTACAGATTATGTCAGAGTTTCAGCAGCAGAAATAAAGCCGGTATTCTGCATCAATACCGACGGCGGAAGAATGTGGAAGGAGTATACAGGAGCCGGCTACAGGTTTGTACTGGAATATACGACTCCTGTTGTGCCGGGACCAACGAAGCAAAGCTATGTGCTGTATATTTTCGGCAATGAGGTGGAAAACCGGCTCATAAACTGAGAGGTGAGATAATGAAAAAGAAATTATTTCTTATACCGCTGATGCTGATGCTTACCGGCTGCGGAAGCACTCAGAATTCATATGTAATTGATTTTGATGAGGAATACAGCGTAACTTCAACTGATATTGCATCAGCTCAAAGCGGCAGCTCAAATATTCTCACAGGCATTGTAATGGAAAAAAGAGAAAACAGTATTCTTCTTAAGGAGGACACTTATCACCTGATGACAATTGCTGCTGACAGTGAAAGCATAGCGGCAGGCGACCGGGTGAAGGTGACGTTCAGCGGAGAGATAGCAGAGATGTATCCTTCCATGGTATATGATATAGAAAGCATAGAATTATTGGAGCCGGCGGAGTATGAAATGAAGCCGGGAAGCTGTTCTGGAGCAGGACAGGTGATATACTTTCTTATGCCTGCTGACTGGAGCTGTACGGAAATAGAATATCCTTTTAACGATGACGAAACTGACTGGGGAGTAAGTCTTTGTCCGCTGGGCAGCGATACTGGAATTGAGGTCAGCTGGCACTCAGCATATATCGTCAGCGACGGCTACAGAATATGTCCGGATACGATCAGCGGAACGGCAGTTCAGAGATATTATAAAGCTGAGACAAATGAATCTGACAGCAGCGGTCAATGGAGCTTTGTTTTATTTGACGGCTCAAAGAATATCACTGTGAGAAACACCTTTACTCCTGAGCAGTGGGCGCAGTATGAAAATGAATCAGAAGCGGTTATAAATACTATTGAGTTTTATTGACCGGCTCTGTGAATTAGGGTGCTGGTTTTCCGGCACTCATTTTTTTTGCAGTTAACGTCCTGTGGTATTGTACAAATGATTCATGCGGTTTTTGTGCAGTCATACGAAATAGAATCATAAATCGTCTTTTCAGCCTTCCAAAATCACTTTATAGTGAACACTGTCCATATGGGACAAAAGGAGGACTGATGTTATGAAAAAGGCTATGGCAATTATATGTGCGGCGGTTTTGTTCAGTGGAATAACAGCCTGTTCAAACGGCAGCAAGACAGACAGCGTGGTTTCTTTAAACGAGCAACTTCACAGCTATAAAGCAGTATCTATTGGGCTGGCAGATCAGTTTTCGGAGATAACAACCTTCGGGACTGGCAGCGCAGGAGCTGTACTTGTGTTCGGAGAGCAAAAGTCCGGGAGCTGGAGTGGTCTTATAACTGATGGGAAATTCAGTGATTACACAGAGTTTCACTTCACTCCCAAGGAGGATGAGACTGTGCAGAGTGCAGCTATGCTTTCATACGGGAAAAAAGGAATACTGACCCGGTGCGGCAGCGATGCTGTCATCTATATATATGACAGTGATAATAACCTTGAAAGGACACTGGAATGCAGTGAGGTATTTGAAGGCATCGACAGCACTATACTTGCCCGGCTTTACGGCAGCAGCGATGACGGCTTTATTATAAGTTACGGTGACGAGCTTGGACAAAGGCACATCATTGCAGTTTCGTCAGAAGGAAAGCTGCTTGGTGAAGTGAAGACCGGAGAAACTATATCAGGTTTGTGTTACGATTCTGAAAGGGAACTTAATGTGCTGCTCACTGATTTCAAGGAGCTGACGGTCAACAGTGTGGATGATCAGTCGCTTGAGGTCAATGAAAAGGTCAGCTTCAAGGCAGGTTCATCGTCAGGCTATGCAGTTGGGGCTGGATCTGGCGAGTACAAGCTTGTCTATGTTGATGACGGAGCTGTATACGGCTTTACGGATACTGATAAGATAAAGCTTGCAAATTTTACTGACCTTGATTTTCATGAGTATGAGGTGCAGGATATTGCAATGGTATCAGACAGTGAGATAGCTGTACTGCTATATTCCGGCGAGATGTATCTTCTTACCGAGCAGGATATTTCAGAGGTGAAAGCAAAGCAGGTAATAACAATGGCTACCTGGTCACAGGGCGGAATGTATAGTGATGAGATAAAGTATTTCAACAGCCATAATGACGATTACAAAATAGAATACAAGCCGCTGGAGGGAGAATCCTTTGATGATAAGCTTGCAGATCTGAGATTGCAGGTCATAAGCGGAGATGCTCCTGATCTTATACCGCAGGTCACAACACTTGGGATAGATTCGCTGAATACGGCAGTTTTCGCAGACCTGTATGAGTTTATCGACAATGATCCTGATCTTTCACGGGATGATTTTCTGCCCAATGTCCGCAAGGGAATGGAGCGTGACGGGCGAATGATAATGATCGCTCCAACTTTTTCTTTCCATACAGTAACCGCAAAAGGCTATCCGGGTGTTCGGGAGAACTGGAGCGTTGACGATTTTATCTATGCCTATGAGAACAAGCCTGAGGATAAAGAAATGTTCCAGCATATGGAAAGCACCAGCCGAGCTGCCTACTTCGATCAGGTCGTGCAAATACCGTTCTTCATTGACTACGGCAAAGCCGAGTGTCACTTCGATTCGCCTGAATTTATCAAGCTGCTGAACTTCTTCAATGACAACAAAATAGGACTTTCAATGACGGAATCCAATGATCTTTCAGGAGATTTTCACTATGAGCTTTTGCCTTTCCCGATAAAGACCGGAAACAGATTTGTGGATTTTGAAAATTCTAGTATCCAATGGTTTGGCACATTCCTTGACCAGAAGCGCAACGAATATGATAATGACTATATACTTGCAGGCTATCCTTATGACGGTGAGCGGAGCGGTTCATTTATACGGCTTAATGAATGCTGTGCCATTATGGAGACCTCTGCCCATAAGGAGGGAGCGTGGGAGTTTCTGAAAATGATGCTGACAGATGACTATTACACAAAGATAAATAGCGGCGCTTATCTGTCATTCCCTGTGCTGAAAGAGCGGTTTGACGAGCTTGCCTCCTACACTATGCAGGACGGCTATCCGTTCTTCAAGTGTGAAGAGGATACAGGCAAAATAATTACCGATGAATTTGAGAAATTAGAGTGGAAATACTATGAATGGGATAATAATAACAAGCAGATGATAGAAGGGGATAAACTTGAACCGTTCAGTCAGGAGGAGTTTGACTATTACTATGATCTCGTCACCAATGCAGAGGTGCTGCGTGATGATTATGCTGTCAACAAAATAGTACACGAGGAAACGTGGAAATTCTTCGACTATGAATATACCGCTGAGGAATGTGCAGATATGATACAGAATCGGGTATCGCTTTATCTCAGTGAGAGATTCAGCTGGTAATTATTCTGGAATTAAGCATAAAACAAAAAGGACGTCATTTCATTGCCGAAAGACGTCCTTTTTATAAGGCAAATTTATTTATTTGTTGATATAGCTTTTGATAGAACCGTTTCCGCCGGTTGAAAGGAAGGCGTAGTATGAAAGAACTGATGAAGCATCAGAAGCATCAATAGCATTATCAGAATTGATATCGCCGGCTTTAGCCTGGGTATCGTTGAAGTTAGAAGAATTGGTGGAACGGGCAGCATATTCTGAGAGGATAGCAGAAGCATCGGAAGCATCAATAGTTCCGTTGTCATCTATATCACCGAGGGAATAAGTACCCTGAACGTTCTGGTATTCAGAAAGAGCAAGAGCAGGATAGTATTCCTTATCAGCTAAGCCGTTGTAAAGCTGACGGAGCAGGCTGCCGTTATCAGACTGGATATTGAGAGTATTGAGGATATTTGAAGCGATAGCGATATGACCCTTCTGAGTAGGGTGGATATCAATACTCTGA
>CAMNFW010000045.1 GCA_946537565.1 uncultured Ruminococcus sp.
ATAAGGGCACGGGCGATAGCTACACGCTGCATCTGACCGCCGGACATCTGATTAGGTCTTTTATGAAGCTGATCACCGAGACCAACTTTTTCGAGCGCTTCCTTAGCACGTCTTTTTCTTTCAGATTTAGAAACACCTGAAATAGTAAGAGCCAGCTCAACGTTAGCCAAAACAGTCTGGTGAGGAATAAGGTTATAGCTCTGGAAGATAAAACCTATAGAGTGATTTCGATATGCATCCCAGTCTCTGTCACGATACTGTTTAGTTGATACTCCGTTAATGATAAGATCTCCGGATGTATAATGATCAAGTCCGCCAATTATGTTAAGCAAAGTAGTTTTACCGCAGCCGGAGTGACCGAGAATAGCAACGAATTCACTTTCACGGAAGGCTATGCTGACACCGTTCATAGCGTTGACAATATTCTCGCCCTGACCGTATTTTTTGGTGATGTCTTTTAGCTGAAGCATTGGATTCTCCCTTTCGTAATATGGTTTAACTTTAGTGTGATAAATTATCACAAAATTCATTTTAGCATTTTGCCGGAAATTTGTCAATAGCTTTGTTAAAATTTCATAAAGCGTTAATATGTTTTTTTGAGGGGAAAAAAAGGGAGGAAAGAAAAAACTCCCCAAAGCAGGGGAGTAAGATTTTAGACAACGATCATAGGAATATGTATTTAAGAACAAAGAGGATGGCAAGCAGATACATGATCGGGTTAATATTTTTAGCTTTACCGCAAACGAGGTTGATGATAACATAGGATATGATACCGAGAGAGATGCCCTCAGAAATGCTGTAAAACAGAGGCATAGCGATAACGCACAGATAAGCCGGGACAGCCTCAGTGAAATTATCATTAGAGAATTTGATATCAGTGATAGTGCTGAACATCAGGAATCCGACGATAATGAGGGCAGGAGCAGTAGCGAAAGAAGGGATAGCGGTAAAAATCGGAGCGAAGAGCATTGAAGCGAGGAACAGAACAGCAGTAGTGAAGGAAGTGAGACCTGTTCTGCCGCCGGCAGCGACACCGGCAGAGGATTCCACGAAGGTAGTAGTAGTGGAAGTACCGAGAACAGCGCCGGCAGTAGTAGCGACAGCGTCAGCCATAAGAGCGGGTTTGATCTTAGGGAGTTTGCCGTCCTTATCGAGCATATCGGCCTTAGTGCTGACACCGATGAGAGTGCCGAGGGTATCGAAGAGATCGACAAAGAGGAAAGAGAAAATAATAACGATAAAATTGAAGATACCGATACTGTTGAAATCGACATTAAAGCACTGACCGAAGGTATCACCGAGCTTAGAGAAATCTGTCATATGGAAGGTAGGGATAAGGGAATAGAAACCGTTATCCGGGTCAACGGTATAGATACCGGTGAGCTGACAGATGATACCGAGGATCCAGGTTCCGAAGATACCGATAAGAATAGAGCCTTTGAATTTTTTGATATACAGAACAGCGGTGCAGATGACGCCGATAAGAGCGAGAAGAGCACAGATACCGGCGGTGTGGAAGTTTTCACGGAAGCTGATAAGGGAGACCAGAGTAGAATCATTTCCCACAGCGAGACCGGCATTCTGCAAGCCGATGAAAGCGATAAAGAGGCCTATACCGACTGACACAGCTTTTTTAAGTGTAAGCGGAATGGAATCGAAAATAGCTTCTCTGACTCTTGTAAGTGACAGAATGATAAAAACAACACCTTCGATGAAAACAGCCAGAAGAGCGGCTTGCCAGGGATAACCCATAACACCGCAGACAGTGAAAGCCATGTAAGCGTTCAGACCCATACCGGCAGAGAGAGCGAAGGGGAGGTTAGCCATGAAAGCCATGCAGGCGGTACCGATAAAAGAGGCGAGACAGGTAGCGAGCAGCACAGCAGTGCTGTCCATGCCGGCGGCAGAAAGGATGCTGGGGTTAACAGCAAGGATATAAGCCATAGTCATGAAAGTAGTGATACCGGCAGCGATCTCAGTTTTAGCGGTAGTTTTGTTTTCGCTGAGTTTGAATAATTTTTCTAACATTATCACACCTCACTGTCATATTCTGCGATATAGGGGAGGTTTCTGTATAATTCGCCGTAATCAAGACCATAGCCGATGACGAAATGATCTGGGATTGTAAAAAGTGAGAGATCGGCATTAAGCTCGACCAATCTGCGTTCGGGCTTATCGAGAAGAGTGATCACTTTAAGAGAGATAGGGTTACGGGATTTAAGAAGCTTAATAACATCCTTGAGGGTCCTGCCGGTATCAATAATATCTTCGATAATGAAGACGCTGTACTTGCTGATATCCTGCTGAAGATCCATAGTGATGCTGACAATACCGGAAGAATTGGTACTTTCGTAGTAGCTTTTAGCGGCCATGAAGCCGATCTCGCAGGGGACAGATATTTCACGGCAAAGGTCGGCGAGAAAAACGAAAGAACCTTTGAGGATACTGACGAGAAGGATAGGTGTACCGTCATAGGAATCGTTGATAAATTTACCGGCGGTTTTAAGCTTATCTTTAATTTCATTTTCAGAAATGAGGATACGTTTTATTTTTTTGTTGAATTCATCGCAGTTTCTGATCTCCATAGCTTTACTCCTGTCATAGTGTTATGTCAAAAATTATTCCATTACTGGCAGATAAGCATAAGCCTTCATAGCGGCAGCTTTCTGGGCAGCATCATTCCAGGTGAGAGTATGATCAGTGATAAAGGAAGAGCCGTTATCGTCGGTATAAGCGCCTTCAGGGATATCGCAGCAGTCAGCAGGAACACGGAAGTACCAGCGTGCTTTAAGCTCATCGACAGGAGCGATGAAGCTTGAATCCTGACTTGGCTCCCAGGACTGAGAAGCGACAGTAGAATGGCTTTTGGCGGTTTCGATAACATCGCCGAGAACAGCGCTGGCGGTGGGTAATTTACCGGCTCCTCTGCCGTAGAACATAGCCTGATCAATACCGTCTCCGTAAACGAGAACAGCATTGAAGACATCATTAACACCGGACATGATATTATCGTGGGGCACGAGCATAGGCATAACAGCCGGGAGGATCCTGCCGTCATCGAGTCTTCTGACGGAAGCAACGAGTTTTATGGCATTGCCGAGGATATCAGCAGCAGCCACATCAGCGAGATCAATTTCAGAAATACCCTTAGTGAAGACAGATTTAGGATAAACGTGTCTGCCGTAGACGAGGGAAGAAATGATGCAGATCTTGCGGCAGGCATCATAGCCCTCAACATCAGCGGTGGGGTCTTTTTCGGCATAACCGAGTTCCTGAGCCATTTTGAGGGCATCAGAGAAGGTCATATTATCGTTATACATTTTAGTGAGAATAAAATTGGTAGTTCCATTGAGGATACCGGCGACTTTATTGATATCATTAGCGGCGAGACAGCGGTGGAGAGGGCGGATAATAGGGATAGCGCCGCCGACGCTTGCCTCAAAGAAGAAATTGCAGCCGTGAGCCTTAGCAGCGGCAAGGAGGATATCACCTTTTTCGGCGACGAGTTCCTTATTGGAAGTAGAAACGCTCTTGCCCTTATCGAGGCAGGCTTTGACGAAAGTGAAAGCGGGTTCAACGCCGCCCATGCACTCAGCAACGGAAGTGATCTCATCATCGTTGAGGATATCATTGAAATCCTTGGTAAATTTATCCTGATAAGGGAAATCAGGGAAATCTCTGAGATCGAGGATATACTTTATATCCATTTCAGTGCCGGCACGCTTTTCGATACTTTTCTTATTTTTGTAGAAAAGCTCAACGACACCAGAGCCAACAACACCGTGACCCAAAACTGCGAATTTAACTGACATAAAAAAACCTCCGGGAAATTATTCGGCAGAAAGAAGCTTAACTTCCAGCACGCCGTCAAGATCAGTGATAGAATTGAGTTTAGAAAGCTCGTCCGCATTTCCGCTGTCGCTGGTAAGTCTCAAAGAGATATTGACAGCAGCAGCACCGTCCACAGGGATACTCTGATTGACAGTCAGGATATTGGCATGGAGGTCATGGAGAAAAACGAGGACGCTTGAAAGAACTCCTGGACTATCGTTGAGCAGCAGATACATATTGACAATTCTTCTGTTAAAAAGCTCCTCATAAGGAAAAACATAGTCCTTATACTTATAATAAGCGCTTCTGGAGATATCAACTCTTTTGCAGGCAGAGGCGAAGCTTTTCTCGTCCTTCTGAGCGATGAGTTTTTTTACTTCCAGGACTTTAGTGAAAACGTCGGGGAGTATTCTTGCATCGACAACAATGAGCTGTGAATTCTTATCCATAGCATATCACCTTAAAAAATAATAATCGTCCGCCGCTGGCGAACAACTGTACATTACATAATTACTATAACACTTTTCGACAGATTTGTCAAGGGTTAAAGCAAGATAAATTTTCGCAGTTTAAATTGGCTGAGTGGAAGGGGGATAACAGCGAAAGAATGGGGAAAACAGCAGATACGGGGTGAGCAATATATAATTTTGCATATGATTATTTCATAATATATATAAATTTTTTCATATCATTTACTTGACAATGGAATTGAATTCTGATATAATCAAATAGTCAGAATAAAATTCTGCAAGGGAGCTGTCTGTAGGAGATCGCTCCTTTTTTGTATTTTTCAAAAGAAAATGGAGGCTGGTCACATTTGGGAATAAAAGTATTGACAAATGTAAAATTGTGTGATATAATATTCAAAAATGACCAACAGTCATTTAGCGAGGAGGGATAGAATGGCATCAGAAGCAGTAAAAAAAGTTCTTGCTGCCGAAGAGGACGCTGATAAAGCAATATCAGCAGCCCGGGCAAAAAGCAGTGAGATCATAACCTCAGCTGAAAGTCAGGCTGCTGTAGCTGTTCAGAAGCGGATCAGTGATGCAAAGGCTGAGGCTGACAAAATAAGGACGAATAACAAAAAGAAGCTTGAAGAGTATTCGTCAGCTGCGGAGGCAGAATGCAATAAGAAAATATCGCAGATCCGCAGCAGTGCTGAAAAAAATGCAGATAAGGCTGCACAGCTCATAATAGAGGAATTTTTCAGCTGAATAAAGGGAGTGATATAATCAAATGGCTAAGCTCAGAATGAAAAAAATCGAGCTGATCGCCCCACTGACAGATAGCAAGAGGATCATTGAGCTGCTGCAGCGCAGAGGAGTTGTAGAGATAAGCAGTATAGATGATGAGGAATTGGAGCAGACCAATGTCACAGCGGTGACAGGAGAGTTTGAAAGATTCCGTTCAACAGCAGCACAGGCACTGGAAATTCTTGACAGGGAAGCACCGGAAAAGGGCAGTATCACCGATATGTTTGGGGGACGGACAGAGGTAGAGAAGCATGATTTCGGCAAACAGTCCCTACAGCTTGAAAAGACCATGAATGCTGCAAGGGATATAATCCGGAGGAACCGGATAATCTCAGAATGTCAGGCAGAAGCGGCGCAGCTTGAAACAAAATGTGATATGCTTCGCTCATGGAAAGCTCTTGATGTGCCGCTTGGTTTCAAAGGGACGGCATCAACATCAGCCTTTATAGGATCTCTGCCGGGGCAGTACACAGCAGAAGAGATCGAGTCTTTTCTTCCTGAACAGGCGAGTGCGGAGGTAGTAAGCTCATCAAAGGAGCAGACAAACGTATTTGTGATCTGTTATAAAGAAGCGGCAGAAGAAACAGGATCTGCACTGCGTAAGAATTCCTTCATACCGCTTTCTGAAAATTCCAGATCAACAGCCGGAGAACTTATTGCAGATTTTGCAAAAAGGCGTGAGGAGCTTTCGCAGAAGGCAGAGGAAGCGGTAAAAGGGATACAGGCGGCAGCAGATAAGCGAGAGCAGCTGAAATTTGCAGTGGATTATCTTTCGATGAGAAAGGATAAATATGATGCGCTGAGTTCACTGGGATTTACAGAAAGCACCTTTGTGCTGACAGGATATATCCCGGAGAAATACTGTCAGAAGCTTAAGCTGGAGCTTGAAGCGAAATTCACAGTATACATAAAGTATACTGAGCCCGGAGAGGACGAAGACGTACCTGTTTTACTGGAAAACAGCCGGTTTTCAGCACCGGTGGAGGGCATTACGAAGATGTATGCAATGCCTGCTAAGGACGATGTTGACCCGACACCGGTAATGTCATTTTTCTATTATTTATTTTTTGGAATGATGCTGTCAGATGCCGGTTATGGACTGATAATGGTAATAGGCACGATGATAGCGCTGAAAAAGTTCAAGCTTGAGACCCCAATGCGAAAGACACTGACAATGTTCCGGAATTGCGGCATATCGACAGTAATATGGGGAGCATTATTCGGAAGCTGGTTTGGAGATATAGTTCAGGTAGTCGGAAGGGAATTCTTAGGAAAAGAGATAGGGAGCATAGCGATATGGTTCCAGCCTCTTGATGACCCGATAAAGCTTCTGCTTTTCTCATTCGGACTGGGAATACTGCATTTATTCCTGGGCGTGGCGGTATCGTTTAAGATGTCATGGTCTGGGGGGAGGAAGCTTGATGCGGTGCTGGATACCTTGCCGGTATACCTCACAGTGCTTGGAGTAGCACCGCTGGCAGCAGGCATACTTACAGACGTGCCGCAGATACTTAAAACGATAGGGACGTATCTGATGATAGCAGGAGTAGTAATGCTTGTATTGACAGCAGGCAGGACATCAAAATCTGTATTCGGAAAATTTTTCGGCGGACTTTATGCACTTTATAATACAGCGACTGGATATCTGAGCGATATTCTTTCATATTCAAGACTGCTTGCGCTGGGACTTGCAACAGGATCAATAGCAAGCGTAATAAATCTTATCGGCACAATGCCGGAAAACAAGACAGTAAAGCTTATACTGCTTATTGTGGTATTCATTGCAGGACACACAGCGAACCTGGCGATAAATCTGCTGGGAGCGTATGTTCACACAGACAGATTGCAGTTTGTGGAGCTGTTTTCAAAGTTTTATACTGGCGGCGGAAGAGAGTTCGAGCCGCTGACAGTCAACACTAAATATATAAAATTCAAGGAGGAAAATATCAATGACTAATATCGGAATCGCACTGGCAGTAATCGGTGCAGCCTGCGCAGCACTTTTTGCAGGCATTGGCTCAGCAAAGGGAGTAGGACTTGTAGGAGAGGCAGCAGCAGGTGTAGTATCTGTAGACCCTTCAAAGTTCAGCAAGGTGCTGATACTTCAGCTTCTTCCGGGTACACAGGGACTTTACGGACTTCTCACAGCTATCCTCATGCTTAGCCGTGTAGGAATAATCGGCGGAACACCAGCAGATCTTACAGCAGCACAGGGACTGATGTTTCTTGCAGCATCACTTCCGATAGCGATCGTAGGACTTTTCTCAGGAATAGCGCAGGGCCGTGCAGCAGCAGCAGGTGTAGGAATTACAGCGAAGAAGCCTGACCACAACGGAAAAGGTATAATCATGGCTGCTATGGTAGAGACATACGCTATCCTTGCACTTCTGATCTCTATCCTTCTGATCTACAACATCTCTATTTGAGAACGGAGGTGCGGAGATGGCAGGAATTGATGAGATCCTGAACATAATTGATTCCCAGAAAAAACAGACCGAGAGCAGTATAATCAGATCTGCTCAGAAAAAAGCTGATGCAATAATAATGGAAGGCAGAGAAAAGGCAGACAGAGCCTTCGATGAGCATCTTAAGAAGCTTGAACAGCAGATTGCCAGAGACTATGAAAATGCCTGTAATTCAGTAGATTCTGATATGAAGCGCCGGGTGCTTAAGGCGAGAGTAGAGTGTATCAATGAGGTCATAGAGAAAACTGCTCAGAAGCTGCATGAGCTTCCGGATGAAGAATATTTCGGGCTGATCGAAAGGCTGGCAGTGAAGAATCTTAAAGCCGGAGAAGGCGTGATAGCATTTTCTGAAAGTGACCTTAAGCGTATTCCGGAAGGCTTTGAAAAAAAGCTTAGTGCAGCAGCAGTTTCAGCCGGCGGCAGCATTAAAATATCAGAAACGCCAGCTGATATAGAAGACGGGTTCATACTTAGTTATGGACTGATCTCAGAGAATTGCAGTTTCCGGGCGATAATCGAATCTGAGAAGGAAAGCATAAGAGACAGAGCAGCCAGTGTACTTTTCGGGTAGGTGAAGGATATGAGCAATACAAATTATGCCAGTGCAGTAGCAGCTGTAAAGGCGATGGAGAGCAGTCTGCTCACACAGAGTGAGCTTGAACAGCTGATAAACACCTCATCAGCCCAGGAGCGTGCAAATTTAATATCATCGAAGCGAGGAACGGGAAATGAAACCTTAGACCTTGAAGCAGCATGGGAGACTGTACACAGCTATGCACCGGAGAGCCGGGAGCTGGAGATACTTTTGTACAGGAATGATTTTCACAATCTAAAGGCAGCACTGAAAGCGATGGTTGCAGACCGTGATCCTGAGAGATATTATATAAAGCCGACAAATATAGATCTTCCGGAGTTTACGAAGCTTATCCGGGCAAAGGAATTTGATATGCTTCCTGATCATCTTAAGGAGACAGCAGCAGAGGCATATGAGCTGCTGACGAGAACACTTGACGGGCAGCTTGCAGATTCAATGATAGATACTGCGTCTCTTGCGGCAATGCAGAAGTCTGCGGCGGAATTCGGCGGAGATTTTATGAAGAGATATGCAGATCTGATGACGGTATGTGCAGATATCAAAACTGCATACAGATGCAGCAAAATGAACAAGCCGAGGCAGTTTCTTGAGACAGCGGTCTGCGGCTGCGGAGAAATGGATAAGGAATCCATGATAAGAGCAGCACTGGGCGGCACTGAGAGTTTTCTCAGTTATCTTGAGACCACAGCATACAGTGAAGCTGGAAAGCTATTGTCAGAATCGGCGGCGAAGTTTGAGAAGTGGAGTGATGACAGAGTCATGGAGCTGGCAGAGACAGCAAGGCTCCAGGCGTTTGGCTCTGATCCGCTGGCAGCATATTATATAGCAGTAGAAGCCGAGCAGAAAAATCTCAGGATAATAAATATCTGCAAAGAATCCGGAGCTGACAGTGAGACAATAACGGAAAGGATGAGAAAGCTATATGTCTGAGATGTATAAAGCAGCTGTAATAGGAGATACAGCAAGTGTATCAGGTTTTGCAGCACTGGGACTTTCCGTATTTTGCGAGACAGAGGCTGACCGGATCTCAAAGCTTATAAAAAGACTTGCAGCCAATGAATTTGCGGTGATATATATAACTGAGCCGGCAGCAGCACTGGCGGCGGAAACGATAAATAAATACAGGAGCAGCAGACTTCCTTCGATAGTGCTGATACCGGCAATAGAGAATAATACTGGTGACGGCATGAAGGCACTGCATGAGACAGTGGAGAAGGCAGTTGGCTCTGATATACTAAATTAAGATAGGAGCGGCGATTTTGAGCAGTATAGGAAATATTGTAAAAATATCCGGTCCTCTGGTAGTAGCAGAGGGCATGAGAGACGCCAATATGTTTGACGTAGTTCGTGTAAGTGAGAAGCGTCTTATCGGAGAGATAATAGAGATGCACGGTGACCGTGCGTCGGTACAGGTATATGAAGAGACCTCAGGACTTGGCACAGGAGAGGCAGTAGAATCCACAGGAGAGCCTATGAGTGCAGAGCTGGGACCGGGACTTATCGGAAGCATATATGACGGAATACAGCGTCCGCTTGATGATATAAGAAAGGTATGCGGAAACAATCTGGCAAGAGGAGTAGAAGTTCCATCGCTGAAGCGTGACAGGAAATGGAAGTTCACTCCCAGTGTTAAGCCGGGAGATAAGCTGACCGGGGGCGATGTGATAGGAACGGTTCCGGAGACGGATATAGTCTTACATAAAATAATGGTGCCCAACGGTGTCAGCGGAACGGTAAAAGTTATCAAAGAAGGCGAATTTTCAGTAGATGAAACTGTATGCGTACTGGAGACAGAAAAGGGTGAGAAGGAGCTTACTCTTATGCAGAAATGGCCAGTCCGCCGGGGCAGACCCTACAAGAAAAAGCTTTCGCCGGATATGCCGCTTGTAACAGGACAGCGAGTAGTAGACTGTCTTTTCCCGATAGCAAAGGGAGGAGTTGCAGCGATCCCCGGACCATTCGGAAGCGGAAAAACTGTAACACAGCATCAGCTGGCAAAGTGGGCAGATGCAGATATAATTGTCTATATTGGCTGCGGAGAGCGTGGCAATGAGATGACAGATGTACTTAATGAATTTCCTGAGCTGATAGATCCCAACACAGGAAAGTCACTTATGGAGCGTACAGTCCTCATAGCAAACACATCTGATATGCCGGTTGCAGCCCGTGAAGCCTCGGTATATACAGGAATAACTATAGCTGAGTATTACAGGGATATGGGATATTCTGTAGCACTGATGGCAGATTCGACCTCACGATGGGCAGAAGCGCTTCGTGAGATGTCGGGAAGACTTGAAGAGATGCCGGGAGACGAAGGATATCCGGCATATCTTGGAAGCAGACTTGCCCAGTTTTATGAGCGGGCAGGAAGGGTGATCTCCAACGGTACCGAAGGAAGAGAGGGAGCGTTATCTGTTATCGGAGCGGTGTCACCTCCTGGCGGAGATATATCGGAACCGGTATCACAGGCAACACTTCGTATCGTAAAGGTATTCTGGGGACTTGATGCAAACCTTGCCTATCAGCGTCATTTTCCGGCGATAAACTGGCTGACCAGCTATTCACTTTATGCAGATTCTCTTGAAGAATGGTACAACAACAACGTATCAAAGGACTGGATGAGATCAAGAGCGAGATTTATGGAGATACTTCATGACGAAGCAGAGCTTAAGGAAATAGTAAAGCTTATAGGAATGGACGCATTGTCAGCGAATGACAGATTGAAAATGGAGACAGCCCGTTCGATACGAGAAGATTTTCTGCATCAGCTGGCATTTCATGAGATAGACACATACACAAGCCTTAAGAAGCAGCTGTACATGATGAAGCTTATCCTCAATTTCAACGATGAGGCAGCAGAGGTCATAGCAAAGGGCGCAGATATTGAAGCAGTAGCAGGGCTTGCAGTCCGAGAAAAAATCGGACGATTCAAGTATATTGAAGAGAAGAATACAGACGCAGAATTTGAGAAGCTTTCAATGGAGATATCCTCTGAGCTGAACTCACTGCTGGACAAGGAGGAAGTCTGATGCCAAGAGAATACAGAACGATCGAAGAGGCAGCCGGACCGCTGCTGCTTGTAAAGGACGTAGAGAATGTCACATACGGTGAGCTGGCAGAGATAAGGCTGTCCAACGGAGAGAAGCGCCGGTGCCGTGTGCTGGAAATAGACGGCAGCAATGCACTGGTGCAGCTGTTTGAAAATGCAGCAGGAATAAATCTTAAAGACAGTGCAGTAGTATTTTCAGGTCACCAGATGGAGCTGGGCGTATCTGAGGATATGCTGGGAAGGGTATTTGACGGACTTGGCAGACCTATTGACGAGGGACCTGAGATCATACCGGACAAGAGAATGGACGTAAACGGACTGCCCATGAATCCGGTAGCGAGAAAATATCCACAGGAGTTTATCCAGACTGGTGTTTCAGCAATTGACGGACTGAACACACTTGTAAGAGGACAGAAGCTGCCGATATTCTCAGCCAGCGGACTGCCGCACGCACAGTTTGCAGCGCAGATAGCACGTCAGGCGAGGGTGCTTGGTGATAACGAACAGTTTGCGGTAGTATTTGCAGCAATGGGAATAACCTTTGAAGAATCGGAATACTTTGTACAGAGTTTCCGTTCGACAGGAGCGCTGGACAGAACGGTTCTTTTTATAAATCTTGCCAATGACTCAGCGATCGAGCGGCTTGCCACACCAAAAATGGCACTGACGGCAGCAGAATATCTGGCATTTGAAAAAGGGATGCACGTTCTTGTAATACTGACTGATATCACGAACTATGCAGATGCACTTCGTGAAGTATCCGCAGCCCGAAAGGAAGTACCTGGACGAAGAGGGTATCCTGGATATATGTATACAGACCTGGCATCATTGTATGAGCGTGCAGGCCGTCAGGACGGAAAGGACGGAAGCATCACGATGATACCGATCCTGACGATGCCGGAGGATGATAAAAC
>CAMNFW010000046.1 GCA_946537565.1 uncultured Ruminococcus sp.
CAAAAATGTCAGTATCCAAAGGAAAGTAATCAAGTCCCTTTTTTCTTGGACGAGCCATTTGATCACTTCCTTTTTAATATTTCCTGCCCGGCATTGCTTTTGAGCAGGTTGTTTTTCAGGTTTTCTTCTGCATCGGAATGACGGACGGAACTGCCATTCTTTCAGCTAACTGCATCAGTGAAAACCACAGCAGCTTACACTGCACCGATACTGTCTCAGCCGTCCGCTCACCGCTTCTCTGTACATAAAAATCACCCCTTTCAAAATGTTCTTCTATAATAAGCGCAAAAATAGGCTCCGTTCAACGTTTACCCGTTGAATAAGCAAAAAAAATTTTTTCTCAATTTCAATAACGCAAAAAAATCCCCTCAGAGCATTCTGATGATACATCTGCTCTAAGGGGAATTTTTGATCTCTTGTGCTGATCTGTTCAGCTAAAACTATTGGAGTAAATGACGATCAGGCGAACGCCCTGCCGTCTAAAAGCTGCACACCCAACTATTCTATTGGAATTATCGGCAGCTCGATCGAACCGTCATCGTTGATAGTTATTCCGCCGCTTATGGTGGTTTCTTCCGGAACATCAGGCACAGTTGAAGCTGTATCTCCGTCAGCTACGGCAGCCTCCTGGTTTCCGGCTTCTTCAACTGCCGAAACTGTACTGTCACTGCCTGAAGCTTCTGTCTTTGAATCTGTTTTGGCTGTGGTCTGCTTCTGAGCAGAAGCTGCCGTTTCAGTTTTCGCACCATTTGCAGGCTCCTGAGCTGTAGTAGTAGGAGCTGCTGATGTTTCGGTGGAAGCAGCCTTTGATTTAGTAGTTTTGACAGTTGTCTGCGTGGAGCTGTTCTCATTCGGAGCCGTAGTTATATCAGCTGCGGTTCCCTTTGAAACCGTAACTGCTCCGGCTGCACTCTTCTCTGGTCCAGATGATTCACCGCCGCTGCAGCCCGTCAGCAGTAAGGCTGACATCAATAATAAAGATATCGTTTTTTTCATAGCAGTCGTTTCTCCTGAATTATTGTATTTCACGATTTTTCCTGATCGCAGATCATAGTGATCCGCTGTATGATTATTATATCATAAATTTTTGTTAATTGCAATAGCAAAAGTTTTTATGTGTCCAGTGTCAGCTGCAAACGGTGAAGCTTATGTGCAGCAGCCGGACTTGTCAGTCAGCCGCAAAGCTGAGATAAAAAAATACAAAACTGCCCGGAGATTTGTTCCACCTCTGAGCAGTTTTTTGTATTGCACTTTTTTACAGCTGATCTTCATGAATCAGTCATGCCGCAAAGCTTGAATGTCCGCCGAAATATCAGGGATCTCGCCTTATTCCGCTTTTACAGGCAGCTGGCTTATTACCTTTGCATCATACATCTGTATCGTCAGTGCGTCCTTCGCTGTAACGCCTTCATTTCCGTCAACATCTGAATTTATCAGCGCCTGTCCCTTAAGCTCATATTTATCCCTGGCTGCACAATGCTGGAGTATCGCAACACAGTCCGCTACAGTAACTTTATTATCAAGATTTGCGTCACCGTAAACGATATCACTGCTGCCGCTTTCAGTGGTGCTGAAATTTACAGTTGTGGGGTAATCCACATAAGGGTTAGTTGTCGCAGTTGTTCTCGGCTCGATATTTCCGCCTGAATAGTAGTCTGAAAGGGAAATGCCGTTTCCTGCCTGTCCAAGCTTTATCTCATGGTCAAGACTTATAAACTTTCCGTTTTCGTCCTGCCAGAGTGCTGGTTTTACAAGAGCGTACTTATCCTCGTCCCAGTTCTGGAAATCGTTGGTGAGCAGACCGCCGGTGTCTCCGGAGTTTTCATTGAAGCACCAGAATGTGTGATGTATCCTCTTCTCGATCATGTAATCACGGAGAATGGTCATCCATTTTGTATTGTCACCGGTCGGGTCATGGGTCTCGTCGATGAATCCGCCCCACTCACCCATAAACAGCGGTGAGATATTCTCCTCAACAAGATATGCCCAGTTGGTGTACCAGTAATCGTCAAGCAGAGTTTCACGGGTGAAATTCTTGTTAAACCAGGTCTGCTTCCATACCAGCGGTCCGTAATCATGAGGTGAATATACCAGCTGGCTCTGATATTTTCCAAGATTAACCGGATAATCCCTCGCTCCACGGAAGTTTCCGCCCCACCATGCTCCATAATAATTTGAATATGGATACGGCGGTTTTGCATAATCAAGATAAGCAGAGTTCCAGTCTGCCCCCTCTTCAAATTTCGGATAGGATTCAATTCCTTCCACCATTATCAGCAGGTTCGGATTTGCGCTGAGAACCGCCTGCGCTCCACGTTCTGCTGCATATTTCCAGTTATTTTCATCTGTGCTGCTGTCCCATTTTGCAAAGACCTGATCTTCACCGGGTTTTCCATGAGGTTCATTTTTAAGGTCGATAGCAATGATAGTATCGTCGTCCTTGTAGTAATCTGCCACCCAGTTCAAAGCTGTAAGCCAGTCATCGTAGCTGTAGTTGCTGTCATACCAGACCGGATACTGATGACCGTTGGAAGCAGTAGTTGCACAGTGAATGTCGATCATTATCTTTATGCCGTTCTCCCGGCACCACGCTACTGCCTGGTTCCAGATGTCAAAGCTGTACTTGACCTTTCCGCCTTCGATACCTTCCACCGTCAGCTCCGGATTTTTCCATTCATTTACCTTTACCATATACGGGTCCGGTTCCTCGTTCATCCACTGCAAAAGTATCTGAGTGGACATCGGCACACGCATAAGGTTGAAGCCGTGGTCAGCCATTTCGTTCAGCATCTCGTGCATATTTCTCGACCATACTCCGTCGAAGACCTGGGTCGTTACATTGTAGCCGAACCAGTTGCAGCCTGTCAGCCACACTGGGTTGCCGTACATATCAACGATCTCAGCGTTTTCGTTTACATGGAGCCAGTCATCGTGATATGAATCAATTTCAGCCCTGGTTTTAGCTGACGGCATATTCACTATCACCGCTGATGCAAGCAGGGCTGCCGATGAAAATGCAGCTGCCGAACGGGTTAACATTTTTAAATTCATGAATAATTCCCTCCCATTTAATAAATTAATCATAAATTATTCACATTATTTTGTCTATTATACAACATTTTTCAACGTATGTCAAGATTCATTTCCGATCGTGCAGTTATTTATCAATAAAAAATAATTCAATATCCCACTTGAAATATGCTCAGATATAGGTTATAATTATATCAGTAAAGATTGGAGGTAATCAAATTGATCTATGTCACCGGTGATACCCACGGAGATCTGTCCCGCTTCAAAGACCCTCAGATAAAAAAACTCGGTCACGGCGATACCCTTATTATCTGCGGAGATTTCGGCTTTATCTGGAACGGCTCAAAAAAGGAAGTCTCCGTCCTGAAAAAACTCTCAAAGCTCGGCTTTACTATCGCTTTCATCGACGGCTGCCATGAGAATTTCGATATTCTCGAATCTTACCCCACTGAGACCTGGAACGGCGGTATGGCTCGCAGAATAGACAAAAATCTTATCCACCTCATGCGTGGTCAGATATATACTATCGAGGATAAAAAAATTTTCACCTTCGGCGGCGGATGCAGTCAGGATATCGACTTCCGCCGTGAAAATGACTGGTGGGAACGTGAACAGCCTACCCATGATGAGATCATGGAGGGTATCCATAACCTTGAAGCTGCCGATAATTCCGTTGATTATATCATTACCCATGAACCGCCGGCTGCCCTCAAGGAATGCCTGAATGTTGATGTTTTGCAGCGTCTGGAGCTTCACGCTTTCTTCGATGAGCTTATCAAGGGCTGCGAATACAAAAAATGGTTCTTCGGAAAATGCCACATCGACAAACATATCCCGATAAAATTCTATGCTATGTTCAACAATGTAACTCCGCTGAAATAATTGGTTGATATTTTACCAGTATTTTTGCATTGATTTAACGAATTATCTCTGCTATAATAGAATTATCCCAAGAGGGAAATTCATTACGGAGGTAAATAAGTTATGTGCAATATTTTTAAGTATCTCTGCCAGCTTTTTAAGTGCTGCGGCGGCTGCTGATCTGACAGCCCGTTACATGAAAAGCTCCCCTTTTTTCCGGGGAGCTTTTTTTCGTATGTATTTTTTTTGGCGGCTGAGCGTTCGCAAACGTCCGGCTGTTTGCTGTCTGCCCTTTTTTATGCCTTTATGCTATGAATGACCTTTACAGGACATACTCCTACGCATACCTCACAGCCTGTGCATTTATCATAGTCGATAGAAGCGTGAAAATCCTTGACGGTTATCGCTCCTGCCGGACATTTCTTCTCGCACATTTTACAGCCGATGCAGCCGTTTTTACAGCTGAGCTTTGTCTGCTTTCCGTTGTCGGCTGAGGAGCATAAAACCTCTACTGCCTGCGCCTTCGGTTTTATCACTATCAGTGAATTCGGACATACCGCTGCACACTGTCCGCAGGCAAGACATCTCGATGTGATAACTCTTGCAAGTCCGTCCTTTATCTTTATTGCATCATGCTCGCATACCGCTGCACAGTCGCCCAGTCCGATACAGCCGAATTTACAGCTGCTGGTTCCGCCGTAGAACCTCTTTACCGCCTTGCATGACTGTATTCCGTCAAAAATAAACTCCTGACGGGTGGCATTGCAGTCGCCGCTGCATCTTACCATTGCTGTCATCGGCACTACGTCCTCGGCTGCTGTTCCAAGTATCTCAGCTATTTTTCCGGCTGCATCTGCTCCGCCGGGACGGCATAGATTCGAGGGTGCGCCTTTGTTTATAATGGCATCTGCATAGTCTGCACATCCGGCATATCCGCAGGCTCCGCAGTTTGCCTGGGGAAGCGCCTCGCTTATCTTTTCTATCCTTTCATCGACCTCAACATGAAAAACCTTTGAAGCCACTGTCAGCAGCACACCTGCTATTATTCCGCAGGCTCCTACTATCAATGCTGGTATCAGATATGTCATAATCTGCCCTCCTTAACTGAAAAGTCCGGAAAAGCCCATGAAGCTTACGGATACTATTGACGCTGCTATAAGAGTTGCCGGCACGCCTTTGAAGGTCTCCGGTATGTCTGCATACTCCATTTTCTTTCTTACTCCGGAGAATATCACCAGCGAAAGCATGAAGCCAAGTCCTGCTCCCAGTGAATTTACTATGGATTCCAGGAAGCTGTAGCTGTTGTCTATGTTCAGCACGGTCACGCCCAGCACCGCACAGTTCGTGGTTATCAGCGGAAGATATACTCCCAATGATTTGTAAAGCGATGGTATGCACTTTTTCAGCATCGTTTCCACCAGCTGTACAAACAGCGCTATTACAAGTATAAATACTACTGTGTCAAAATACTCCAGCTCGTTCGGGACAAGTATTCCATGATGTATAGGATATGTTACCATTGTTGCACATATCATTACAAATGTTACCGCAAGTCCCATTCCGGCTGCACTGTTCAGCTTCTTCGATACGCCCAGAAACGGACATATTCCCATGAACTTTGAAAGTACAAAGTTGTCAGTCAGCATCGCTGAGAGAAGTATCACAAAAAAAACTTTCATTATTCAGCTGCCTCCTTTTTGTCACAGCCTCCAGCCATCGGACAGCCTTCACAGCCTGCACATTCGATCTCCTGAGGCGGCTTTTTCTTTGTCAGCTTGTTTACCGCTGCTATTATCATGCCCAGCGTGAAAAATCCTCCTGCCGGCATTATGAACAGCAGCATCGGTGAATCGTGAAGTACGGGTATCGTCATTCCCATCCACTGTCCTGCTCCGATCACCTCACGGACTGAACCCATGATAAACAGTGCAAGTGTAAAGCCTATTCCCATGCCTATTGCATCGCAGGCTGATGCCAATACTCCGTTCTTGCTGGCAAACATCTCTGCCCGTCCGAAGATTATACAGTTAACTGTTATCAGTGTAAGATATATTCCTAAGCTTTCATAAAGTGAAGGAAGAAATCCTTCAAGCAAAAAGCCGATAAGTGTTACAAAGCTCGCTATGATCACGATAAATGCCGGTATACGGACTTTATCCGGTATGACCTTTCTCAGGGCGGATATTACGATGTTGGAGCCGAGAAGTACAAATGTGGTCGCAAGTCCCATGCCTATGCCGTTCATCGCCTGAGTCGTCACCGCAAGGGTCGGACACATACCCAGCAGCATCACAAGTGTCGGATTTTCTTTGAGTATGCCCTTGGAAATTTCCTGTCCGAGGGTCTTTTTTCCGTCAGCCATTGAGTATCGCCTCCTTATTCTGATTATACACATCAAGGGCAGTTTCTACAGCCTTCTCCATTCCCTTTGAGGAGAAGGTCGCTCCGCTGATAGCGTCAAGCTCTACCGGTGAAGCTGTGTCACCGTAAAACTGCTCTCTGAAATCCTCCTGGTCTCTTACCTTTGAGCCGAGACCCGGTGTTTCCCCTAAAGATACAAATTCAATGCCGGAAACTGCTCCGTTCTCGTCAATGCCGATAAGAACGTTTATGCCTTCTTTTGAATAGCCGTCGGTTATGACCTGTATGGCGGTCTTGCCGTCACTGGTGACTGCTATCGCTTCAACTCCGTCAAAGCCGAAATTGCTGTCCAGCAGTCTGCTGTCTGTTTTTCCGAACAATGCCTCAACACTGGTGCTGAATCTCAGCTCCTTCTGCTTTGCGATATTTTCCTTTGTCAGCTCGTGTGCAAATACCAGCAGCAGTGATGCTATCAGGCATATTACTGTAAGCACTAATGTCGGCTTGATATTATCCTTCATTCTTTGCAGCCTCCTTTGCACCGAATATCTTTGTTCTTGTCAGCTGCTCGATATATGGAGTGAGTATGTTCATCAGAAGTATCGAGAAGGATACTCCCTCTGGATATGAACCGAAATTTCTTATTACAAAGGTGATTATTCCGCAGCCGATTCCAAATATTATCTTGCCCTTTGTGGTGATAGGAGTGGTGGCATAATCCGTTGCCATGAAGAATGCACCCAGGAACACGCCGCCTGAAAGTATCTGATCCAGCGGTGCGGAATTTGCTGAAAGTATGAACAATGTTCCTATGAATGCCAGCGGTGCAGCCGGACTTATTAGCCTTCTTATCATAAGATATACTCCGCCTATGAGAAGTGCCAGCGCACAGGTCTCACCTATGCAGCCTCCGCATTTTCCCAGGAAAAGATCAAGGGTGCTTACCTCGTCTGTTGTACCCATAAGCACCAGCGGTGTTGCTCCGGAAACTGCATCTGCCGTTTCCTTGTACCAGAATGGATATACCCAGTTAGTCATTGCTGCCGGGAAGCTTACCATCATGATTATTCTTGCGGTTATCGCCGGATTCGCAAAGTTCTGTCCGATACCGCCGAACAGCTGCTTTACTATCACTATCGCCGCAAAGCTTCCTATAACACACATCCACAGCGGTATTGTTACCGGCAGATTCATCGCAAGCAGCAGTCCTGTCAGCACTGCCGAAAAATCACCGATAGTGTTGTCACGCTTCATGAGCTTCCTGCATATGTATTCAAATACCACGCAGCTGACTATACATACCCCTGTGACCAGCAATGCCCTCAGTCCAAAGTATATACAGCCTGCTATAAGTGCCGGTATAAGGGCGATTATCACCTCTATCATAATATGGTGGGTCTTGGTATAGTTTTCGTTATGAGGTGACGGCGATACTATAAGCTTTTCCATATCTTCATTCCTCACTTTCTCGGTATAAGAGTCTTTGCCAGCTGATTGGTCTCTGCCAGCCTTCTGTTTGCCGGACATACATAGCTGCAGCTTCCGCAGTTTATGCACAATGTGACCTTAAGCGATCTCAGCTCGTCTATATTTCTTATTTTGTATGCACGTTCTATCTCCGCCGGCATAAGTCCCAGCGGACATACCCTTACACATCTGCCGCAGCGTATACAGCTGCTGGATTTTTTATCGTCATAGGTATTTATTCCCAGCAGTGCATTTGAGGTCTTGACCACCGGCATATCCAGGTCAGGCACCGACATTCCCATCATCGGACCGCCGGCTATTACCTTTTTCAGTGAATCAAAATCTGTCTTGCAGTATTCAAGTATCTCACGGAATGAGGTCCCGATAGGCGCACTTATATTCTTCGGCTCCTTCACTGCGTTTCCGTCAACTGTAAGCCTTCTGCTCACAAGGGGCATTCCGGTTTTCATGTAACGGTACAGAAATGATGCTGTGGAAATATTCATTACGATTACTCCTGCATCTGACGGCAGCATTCCCTCTTTTATTATCCTTCCGGTGGAATTGAAGATGATGACCTTCTCAGCTCCCTGGGGATAAACTGAGGGAAGAGTTATGATATCTATCGTATCGTCATTGTCAGCCATTTCCTTGAAATTCCTGATAGCCTCCGGCTTGTTGGCTTCGATAGCAAGCTTCGCCCTTCTGATGCCGAGAATATCCTTTATCATATTAACTCCGCCGATTATATCCTCCGGACATTCTATCATCTCACGGTAATCCGCTGTGATATAAGGCTCACACTCTGCTCCGTTAAGCACAAGTGTATCCACCTCCACCTTCGGTGCCAGCTTGATATGGGTCGGGAATCCTGCTCCTCCCAGTCCGCAGGCTCCGCTTTCACGGACAGCTTTCAGAAAGCTTGCCTTGTCAGTGATCTCCGGCGGCTTAACCTCTTCGGAAATTTCCTGCTTGCCGTCTGTCTCTATTTCCACCATTTTGCAGACCGAACCCATTGCTGTACGGTAATCAGTTACAGCCGTCACCGTTCCTGATACGCTTGAATGCACCGGCACGCTGAACGCTGCATCGGTGTCGCCTATTTTCTGGCCGACTTTAACTGTGTCCTTGACCTTTACAAGAGGCTGACAGGGCGCTCCCATGTGCATGGACATTGGTATACGCACCTTTGCCGGCAGCGGAAATTCCACTGTTGAGCAGTTTTCCGTGTTTTTATGATGTTTCAGCCTGATGCCGTTTATTCTACTCATGCTCTACTCCTTTAAATTATTAATAAAATCGCATACATTTAATTATAACATAGTATAAAAAATTATTCAAGAGCAATTTTTACCATAATATCAATTCTTATTAGTATATACTAACCAATACAACAAAAAATCCACACAGCGCCTTCACTGTGCGGATCCTTATTTTTTGTTCTGTAGCTTTGCGGCGGCTGAGCATTGCAATTGCCATTTCCCAATTTATTTTTCGACATTTTTTTCAGTTCATTCATTTGTCCGCAGCTGACAAACATTGTTCATAATCTGCTTTAAAAAATGTACTTCATGCCTTTACCATTTCTCGTCCCATTCACAGATAAATCCCGATATATCAAACTCCTCTGAATTATGGTCATAGCTGAAAGGATCATGAGCTGTATCGTCCCAGCCGCCGAAATTCTGCTTCCAGGCATCTTTTCCCTCTGAGTCCTTGTAAATTTTCGTGTCAGAATAAATGCAGACATAATCTTCATTGCCGTAATGATTGTCCGGCTTTGGTGTTCCCCAAAGATCATCGGTGTCCCAGGCTGTAAATGAATACTCACTGCCGTCAGTCCATGACCATGAATCTCCGTCCCTGTAAAGTCCTATCCAGTATCCCATTTTTCCGGTGTCTTTTATTATGCTCTCAATGAATTTCTGCTCGTCCTCCGAGGTTATTGACACAAGATGACCGCCTGCGTCTTCACAGTATTTCTCTGCGCCTGTCCATGAGGTGTTTTCATTGTAAATACGATAAATATGACCGTTATACTCAACAGTGTCATTATAATTATCCGCATCTGCCACACATTTGTATGCGTCGATTAGATGACAGGCATCTGCTGCATCATTGCGGTTGCTGTCCTTGCAGATTATCTCCTTGACCTGTGCGCCGCTGAGGGTATTATTTGCAGTCCAGACCATTGCAGCTGTTCCTGAGACATGAGGTGCTGCCATGCTTGTACCTGACATTTCACCGTATGAATTTCCGGGAAATGAGGATAGTATCTGCCAGCTATAACCAAGATCTTCACCGTCACCGCCCGGCGCATAAATATCTGCCCTTTCCATTCCGTTGGAATAATAAGCCGGCTTAAGCTTGCTGTCCATTGCGCCTACTGTGATTATCCTGTTGTATACCGCAGGATAATCCTCTTCATTTATTGCAGTGAAAAGTGAGGTGTATTTGCTGTTTATCTCCGACACATAATGTATCTCAGGTGCCGATAAAAGGTCGCTCTCATTATACACCAGTGTGCCGGCAGGATAGTTTGCCTCACCGGTCGAAAAATCATCTGCAAGATAATATGCTTTTTTTCCGCTGCTGTCGGTGCCCTCATAGATCTTCGCAGCTGTACCGTAACTGCTGTATATCAGCCTTTTATAGCCGTCGGTGAGAGTTGTATAATATGCGTTGTTGTCATTTCCGGCGGACACTACTATACAATAATCATAGCCTAATTTCAGCACCCGGTCAAGATAGTCTCCAAGAAGATATGCGTTAAAATCCACATATTCTTTGGTTGATATGCTTCCGAAGCTTTCTATCGCTACGTTTGCAGACGTAAAGCCATACGAACAGTTGATGACCTTAACATCGCTGAATATGAGCTTTGCCAGCAGACACTTCTCCATCATGCACGACGAAAAACTGCTGTTCAGGCTGTAATCCCACCAGGATACTCCGTAAAGATTTCCGTCACCATAAGGATATACTCCGCATATTCCGGTCTCGTCATCGGTTTTTGCTGCCATTGTTCCTGCCACATGAGTGCCGTGTTCCATGACAGACTTGCTGTACTTTCCAAAATCCTCGCCAAATCCCAGGTCTTCATGATCCAGCTGGAATCCGTCATCAATAAGTCCCAGCTTTACCGGCTCGGCTGCACTGCTCTCCCTGACTTTTTTGTCCAGAAGCGTCCAGGCATCACGGGTATTGATAACTTCCCAGCCGAAATTTTTGTCAACTGCCTCTTTCCTGCCGCTGAAATCCACTGACCATTTTTCTCCGTAATAAAATCCTTCCGGACTTGCGGTTTCTGAGGTTGAAATGTCAAAGATCGCATTTATCGACACTGTTCGTATCTCATCGTCTTCAACAAGATCATCAGCTATCGCCTTAAGCTCCGCCGTGGTATATTTATCAGGCAGGGCGATCTGAAAATCTCCCGTCTGCTCTATCCAGCCAACTATCTGCCCGTCATACTCCCTGACAGCATTCTCGATATAGCTGAATTCCGTGTCCGGATATGCCACCAGCAGCAGCTCATTGTCAGCGTAATAGCTGCCGTCATCGTCAACTGCTATATGCTCCGGGTCAGTGTCATGGAAAAATATCTCACCGGTTTCTGTTTCGTCATCGTCATCATCTAAATAGATTATCTCTGATGATGAGACCTTTGAGCTGGAAGAGCTTGATGAGACCGGCTTGCTGATCTCTGAGGAGCTGCTTTCGTCCTCTGATGATGACAGCACTGCTGAAACCGGTGAGCCTGAGCTTCCCGGTTTTATCGGCGGCTTTCGCACTCCAATTTTTGAAAAGGCATATGTACCCGATGCAATAAGAAGCACTCCGCCTATGATCGAGCTTACCACCAGCGGCACCTTGCTTCTGGGCTTCATACTATCTATGACCGGCAGCTCATATTCCTCTTGGTCCCTCTGCACGACTGTTGCACAGTATGGACAGGCATATGAGTTATCTGCTATCTTTTTTCCGCATTTAGAGCAATTCATAATTACCTCCGAAAATTCAGCATCTCCGGTCTGCCCTGAGATGACTTTTTGTAAACATACACATATTATATCACGTTTATTTCCAAAATTCAACATA
>CAMNFW010000047.1 GCA_946537565.1 uncultured Ruminococcus sp.
AGACGCTGTCTCTGGACTCTGCCAAAGGGTTGTGAACCCTTTGGAATCCCGGCTCCCGTTCCCAGTAACTCGCCTTAAACCTGCACTCCATTCACGTCTTTTAACTGCTTTAAGCCTTTTTTTCGGGGCTGCACCGCCATTTGTGAAAAAGTTGGCTGACACAAAATCGAATTACAGAAAAGTGTCACCATAAAGTGCCGGAGCCATATCTGTGCTGTATGCGATCGAAATGTTACAAATGCCGAAAAGAGTGAGCGAGCTTTAGCGAGCGTCAACGTGAGCCAAAAAAGTGCTGTATGCGATCGAAATGTTACAAATCACGGAAAGAGTGAGCGAGTTTATGAGCGACAACGTGAGCTAAAAAAAAGCTTGACAATGTAGGGGAAATGTTGTATAATAATTGTGAATAGTTTACTATTATTTAATGAATAAATGCAGGAAGGAAGGTTGAAAGTATGGCTAACGAAAAAAGCCTTAAGGTGCTGATCGTGGACGATGACAAAAATATATGTGACTTGCTGCGCCTTTACCTCGAAAAGGACGGCTACAGCGTTATCTTATCTCATGACGGCGAGGAGGCAGTTGTAAAATTTAACGCTCTCAAGCCGGATATGGTCCTTCTTGATATTATGCTCCCCGGTATCGACGGCTGGCAGGTTTGCAGAGAAATAAGAAAAAAATCTAATGTGCCTATCATAATGATCACCGCAAAAGGTGAAACTATCGACAAGGTCATAGGTCTTGAACTCGGCGCAGATGACTATATCGTCAAGCCTTTCGATGCAAAGGAAGTCATCGCCCGTATAAACGCTGTCACCAGAAGAGTCGGCAATATCAACGTCGAACCAGAGGTGAAAGAAGTCCGCTATGACAAGCTGTCTGTGAATATGACCCGCTATGAACTGAAAGTCAACGGCAAAACTATCGACACTCCCCCAAAAGAACTGGAACTGCTCTATTACCTCGCTTCAAATCCCAACAGAGTTTATACCCGTGACCAGCTTCTCGATGAGGTGTGGGGCTTTGAATACTACGGAGATTCCAGAACCATTGATGTTCATATCAAAAGACTTCGTGAAAAGCTCGAAGGCGTTTCAGATAAATGGGCACTGAAAACCGTCTGGGGCGTTGGCTATAAATTTGAAGCTGAAGAAGAAGAATGATTATAGGGCGGACGATTTTTTGTCCGCCTTTACTGTCAGCTGTTTTTCCCGGAGGTGACATTGAATGACAAACAGAAACAGCTCTTACTATAAGCTGTTCAGATATGCCCTGATAGTGGTGGTTTCGGTTCTTATTATTGTTGGTGTAGTGATAATCAGTATCTGCTCTTCAGTGTACAAAAACAGCCGGCTCAATGACCACAAAACCCTGGGTGAACTGTTTTCCGGCTGCATCGAAACTGAATTCGCTAACTCCGGAAGCAGTGAATGTATTAAAAATTCTATGGGTCTTATGCGCCGCTTCAGCGTTATGTATGACGTGGAGATATACGTCTACAACGGCGACAGCGGAAACGTTATTATGGATAGTACAGGTAAAGCTCCTGCCTATAATTCTTCAAAAATACAAAATGCCCTCAGCATTATTGATTCCACCGGAAGTATACTCTCTGCCGACAGTGCTTCTTTCTCCGAAAGTGAACCCAAAATGGTCTACGGCACTTATCTCACCCTCAGCCCTAATGATAAGCTGTATATCTTCCTTTACGGCAAAAATTCACAGATAAATTCCTTCACCCAGACCGTCATGGCTATATATATCCTCTTCGGTATGCTGGGTGTACTGCTGATATACCTTATGCTCAAACGGCGTGTCAGAAAACATATTACCTATGAAAATGAAATTCTCCGTATCACTGAGCTGTATTCCAAAGGCGATTTTTCCGATAAGATATCTACTGATATGCCCGGTAACCTCGGTGATATCGCCGCCTGCATAAACTCAGTCGCCGCAGATGTTGAAAAAAGCGAGGAAAGCAGCAAGACCTTCATCGCTAATGTCTCCCATGAGCTGAGAACCCCTATGACCACTATCGGCGGTTTCGTTGACGGTATCCTCGACGGTACTATCAAAAAATCCCGACAGACTGAATATCTCGTTCTCGTTTCCAATGAGATAAAACGTCTGAGAATCCTCATCAGCTCAATGCTAAATATGACTAAATTTGAATCCGGCACCATGCGCCCTAATTTCAAGGAGACTAATATCACTGACCTCGTAATTCAGGTGGTGCTGATGTTTGAAAAAAAGATCGAGGAGAAAAAACTGGAAATTGAAGAGCTGGACAGCAGCAGACTTATGGCTGTTGTCGATGCAGATCTTATGCAGCAGGTAATTTACAATCTGGTTGAAAATGCCGTGAAATTCGTTAACGTGGGCGGTATGCTATCCTTCCGCTTTGAAAAACAAGGCTCCACCTGTATCATCGGTATACGCAATACCGGAGAGGGGCTTAAGGACGAAGAGATCAAACAGGTCTTCGACAGATTCTATAAAACTGATTCCTCCCGTGGAAAAGATACTACCGGTCTGGGACTTGGACTTTCTATCTCCCGAAAAATAGTGCATCTTCATAAGGGTCATATCGTGGTAAAAAGCGTGTACGGTGAATACACCGAGTTTCAGATACAGATTCCCGAAGACCCCACTAAAGCATAATATAAAATCGCTTTTGCTCAGCAAAAACCTCGATCCCCTATGATTTGCAGTTATTAAGCTATGACGATAAAAGATTTTATCTGAAAGGATCTGTCTATGGATAACAGAGATGATATTTTCAATGTAACCCATAATCACGGTGAGGAGGAACAGCCGGAAAAACCTGCTGAAAATGATACTCCGCCCCCTGCTCCGGAAATTAATCAGCCTGCTCCGCCTGTTTATGACGCTTTTATGTATGAGCCTATAGGTTTTGCTGACACTGACCGTCAGGCTGCCGAGGCTATCGCCCGTGAAGAGGAAAAGAAAGAACGCAGACTTCGCCGCCGCCGTGAACGGTCAATTATCCTGCTGTTTGTATTCCTGCTGCTGGTAACTGTGGGACTGTCAGTGTACGGTATCGTTACTGATCTTATCCACGGCAAAAAAACCGTTGGCGGTGCTGCCGGTGTTCAGCCTATCGTCCTCTACAGCAACTCAAAGCCTGCCGGTGCAAATGATCCCGAAAACTTCATCGACGAAAACGGAAGGTATACTACCGAAGGTGCTGCTGCTGCCGTTAAACCCTGTATCGTCGAGATATACACCTACAGCGATGCCTTGAGAAAAAATCTTACCGGTACCGGTTCCGGCGTTGTTATTTCCGAAGACGGCTACATCGTCACTAACGCCCATGTTCTTGATGCCAACGGCTATCACGATATCCATACTGTAGATGATGAGGTTTACAGCGCTAAGGTGATCGGCAGAGATTCAAAAACTGATATTGCTGTTATCAAAGTCAGCGATGCGCCGCTCCAGCCGGCTGTTCTTGGTGATTCTGATGAAACTATGGTAGGCGAACAGGTTATTGCTATCGGCAATCCGGCTGGTCTTTCCAGTACCGTAACCGACGGCATTGTCTCAGCGGTGAACAGAAAAATTCGCAGCGATGCCACCGGCTTCCAAATGGACTGTATCCAGACCAATGCAGATATAAGCCCCGGAAATTCCGGCGGTGCGCTGGTAAATATGTACGGTCAGGTCATTGGTATAACCTCGTCCAAATATGTCAGCAGCTCATACGAAGGTCTTGGATTCGCTATCACGATCAACGAAGCTAAGCCTATAATCGAAGAGCTTATCAGCAATGGTTTCATTGGCGGAAGATTCCGTATCGGTATCACTCTTATTGATATGTCTACTGATGAACACCGTTCTGTCATTGAAAAGGATATCGGCTTTGAGCTTCCGGAAGACTTTACCGGTATTTATATCACCGATATCAGCAAGGACTGCGATATTTCCAACACCGACCTGAAAGTCCATGATTTTATCGTTGCTATCAACGGCAAGACCGTGACATCTTATGATGATCTCCACAATACCCTCAGTGCTTCATATGGTGCCGGCGATACTGTTCCTGCCACCTGTGCCCACCTTGAAAAAGACAAGGATATTGAATACTATGAGATCAAATTCAAATTAATGGAAGACACCTCCGGTGATTTCTGAGAAGCGGTGATATATAGCCGTGGCTTTACCCTGGCAAAGTATGCGTGAAGTCATGTCAGGCATTTGCGATCCCGGTTTAGCTTCAACACCCCATGTAAAGGAGTTTTAAAAAAACATGAACCGATTTATGATCATTAATACTATGCTCAGACTGCTGAATACCGAGCTTGACAGTAAGCATAAAAACTCTGATGAATATAAAAGCTTGATCCAGCTTACAGAGCCGTTTTATTTTCAGCTCAGCAAAGACCTGAAAGCAGCCCCGCAAAATGATGCTGATGATTTTGACACCGCTCTCATATTCCTCAAAAAGCTGAATGATCTTATGAAGGAAAACAGTCAGCAGGGAATTGAAGATATCACTGCTGTTTTTGAAGGCTTCCGTGGTGAAAAATGGAACAGCATCGCTTCTTCACCTGAAAGATTCATGTGTCCTTGCTGCGGAGAATTTTCACTGGAAGAGCCAATGGGAAGCTTTGAGATCTGTCCGGAGTGCGGCTGGGAAAACGACCCTTCCCAGCTTAAAGACCCCGATCTTGAAGGCGGTGCAAATGAACTCAGCCTGAATCAGGCAAAAGCTAAGCTGGCTGAATAGAATAAAAATAAGAGCGTTGAAATAATCAGCGCTCTTTTTGTTTTATAAAGAAGAAAATGTATCTTTGCTGCGGACGGTCTGTCATATAGTTTTCGTCCTGAGAAATTCAGCGTATCTTTCACATATTTCCTGAGTATCTCCGAAAGCTATCTGCTTGCCCTTGTCCAGCCACAAAACCTTTGTTGCCATACGTTTTATCTGGTCAAGAGAATGTGAAACAAGGATAGTTGTAGCACCGCCCTTGATTATCTCCAGCATTTTGCCCTCGCTCTTTTTACGGAAAGCTCCGTCACCGACAGAAAGCACCTCGTCAAGTATAAGTATCTCAGGATTAACAAGACAGGCAATTGAAAAAGCCAGCCTCGATTTCATGCCCGATGACAGATGTGAAAACTTTCTGTCCTCAAAGTCGTTCAGCTCTGCAAAATCAATTATGCTCTGGTAGGTGTCGTTCATGAATTCACGGGTATATCCCAGCATCGCACCACGGAGAAAAGTATTTTCCTTAACCGTAAGATCACCGTCAAAGCCTGTGCCAAGCTCCAGCAGTGAAGCAAGACTTCCCCTTACAGCCATAGTTCCGGTGGTCGGACGCATAATGCCGGATATCACCTTAAGCAGTGTTGATTTTCCAGCGCCGTTAGCACCTACTATTCCCAGCAGCTCGCCCTCGTCCACAGAAAATGTAACATGGCTGACCGCTTCAAATTCCTTCTGGGTATAAGTGCCCTTTATCTTTTGGATTATAACGTCCTTAAGTCCGACATTTGAGAAGTCTCCGACAATATAGGAAACGGAAACATCATTAAGTTCGATTTTTTTCATTCTGTCTCCTCCGTTTACATATAATACAGGAACTTATAATTATACTTCTTGTATATCAATGATCCCACCAGCAATGCAATAACTGCATAGCCCAGACACAGCACATGGGTCTTAATTCCCGGAATATAGCCGTCCAGAACTATACAGCGTATATACTTGATGTATACATACAGAGGATTGAGATAAAAGATCTGCTGTACACGCTCAGAATAGGAATCAGTGTAATAGAATATAGCTGAGAGGTACATCAGCATCAGTGTAAAGATATCATAGAGATACTGGATATCCTTGAAAATAACGAAAAGGGCAGAGAGTATGAAGCCGCAGCCAATGTTGAAAATGATCATGCACAGTATCGGATACAGCAGCATCAGAAACCGGAAATGAAAGGCTATTCCGTCCACCGCCACGAAGATCATGAAAATTATCAGCGTAAGACCAAAGTTTATCAGTGAAGCCACATTCTTTGACAGCAGGAACATATACTTTGGCAGATTGATCTTAGTGATGATATTTGAATTCTGCATCAGCGAATTCATACCGCCGGTGGTGGAATCCTTGAAGAAGGAGTAGGTAAGGTTTCCGGCGAATAGATAGATCGTATAATGGGGCTTATTCTGACCGAAAAAGTGGGTAAAGACTATGCTCATTACCAACAGCTGCATCAGCGGCGAGATAAGACTCCATAGCATACCCAGAATGGTACGCTTGTATTTCTTTTTGAAGTCACGTTTTACCAGCTCCTCAAAGAGAAATTTATGCTTTTTAATATTAGTAATTTGCGTTTTGATCGTTTCTATCATTTGTCATTTTCCTTTTACAATATGTTGAGGTCAGCAGCGGTGCATAAGCAGACGGCTTAATATTTATCTTGTCTGCGGTATTTGTATGCACTGCTGACGACTCTTTACACAACTAACGCTTTTAATCTGTAAACTCAATGGGTATAAGCTTTTCAGCAGCCAGCCTGCCGTTCGCCAGTCTTGCTTTAATGCAGAAAAACAGATCTCTGTCATCGGGAACAGTATTCGGCAGCAGACAGCTGAGATAAGTATATTCCAGACGGGAAGAGACCGGCATGGTTTTAGCGAAATGGCAGCCGCCGCCCTCGTCATAGATATCCAGCTCAATGGTAACTGCGGCGATATTAGCCTCACAGCGCACCTCTCTGGAAATTCCGATTTTAATATGGTTGAGCATTGTCCGGCTGAGACTGATATAGCAAGGCGCACCTATCTCCGGCAGTTTATTTGCGCCGCCCCAGTAAACAGCGAAATACGGTATCTCACCATACTCATCTTCATATGAAGTCAAAAACTCCGTTTCTTTTTTTCCAGCCTCCTGATGCCTGAGCTTATAATTCAGGGCTATGAGTTTTTTTCTTGAATTTTCCGAGAGTACAGATTCCGCATTAGTGAATGATTCTGACATATACTCAAAGGCTCCGCGTCTTAAATAATTATCGCTGTAGAAATTCTCGAAAATATACTCCGGCTGATAAACTCCCTTGTTTTCGCCGCCGATATTCGGCCATGAAAGAGTTACATAAGGACAGGGCTGATACTGTTCACGGTGAACAGCAGCGACATAGTTGAAATAAGTGCTCCACTCGTCATATCCTTTGCGTATAATATCCGGATATTGTTCAATAAGCTGACGGTACCAGACCTTATTGATAAGCTGAGGCATATGCGAAGAATACTGCAAAGTGGGATATCCGTTTTTACGAAGAAATTCCAGAGTTCTGAAATGACAGTAATCATATGAGAACAGCATATTTATATTATAATGCCAGCTGCTTATATCGCTGAAATAATACCCTTTGTATTTTCCGTCCTCATAGAAAACCTCTTCTGTTATCGGGTGCAGCGGTCGGTAATCGTCATCGCACATAATGAACTCATCATCTATAACATCAAGCTGCATTGCCAGGCAGCGAAGGAAGAAATTCCTTGTGGAATGATCCGGCGGAAGAGTATGTCCAGCCAGAAGCTCATCATCAGTAACTGTGGTAAGCTTAAGTCTTCCGGTATAATTTTCCTGCATAAAGTCAGCCATACTTGTGGGACAGCAGACCACCAGCTCTTTGATAAAGGGCATGAATTCCTCGATATACGGCAGTGTAGCCAGGATAGGCTCAGGCCGTGCAGACAGAAAAACTATCTGCTTTACAGGCTTATGCGGAAAGGGCACTTCACTTGTTTCACCCAGCATGAGCTTTTCCATAGCAGCAGCCGTATCACACCAGCGGGGAGGTTTATAATCCTCGGCAAGCTGTCTGCGTTTAGCCTGATAAAGTTCAGGAGAATCGTTATATTTTTTTACAGCGGCAATAAGCTGATCGGAATTATCCGGGTCGAAATAATCACAGAACTCACCGCCCACTTCACGCATGACAGGAATATCTGAGCAGACTATCGGCACACCGTTGATAAGAGCCTCGATAGTCGGCAGTCCATATCCTTCGATGTATGACGGAAAAACCACCATGAATGCTTTTTTATAAAGATAATTCAGTGTAGCATCATTAACATCGGACAGAACGTAAATGCCGTTATTATAGTTTTTATGGGACTTTATGCGGCTGAGAAGGCTTTCCATTTCCCAGCCTATTCTTCCGACGATGATAATGCTGATACCCATATCAGCAAGTTTTTTCTCATAGGCTTCAACGAGTATCTTCTGATTTTTTCTTGGCTCAACAGTACCGACAGTAAGCAGGAATTTTCTGCCGTCTGCGATTTTTTCTATTTTTTCGTCAATAGCTTCATCAATGTCACTTTTACTTTTGTCAGTGGAAAAATCTGCACCGAGACCTATTTTATGGATAGGCTTAAGGGGCATTTTCAGCTCTCCGAACAGCTGCTCCAGGTCATTGCGAACAGCATCTGTAGTTACCAGAATATCATCAGCATAGGTCATATGAGCTGTAAGAAATTCCATGAATCTCATAAGGGTCTGACCCACCATATACTGAGGAAAGCGTATAGGGATAATATCGTGAATAAGGGGAATTATACGGATCTGGCGTTTTTTTAATCTTGGCAGGAGATAGCTTCTGTTAGGCAGGGTATGCCATGTGGAATTGCAGTCAAAGAATACTGAGCCGCTTTCCAGTTCATCTATTTTGATATATTTATCGGTATAGCATTTGCGCTTGTCAGTAAGCATACCGTTGGCAGCCAGCAGAAAGTGTTCGTTGTCGATGAGTCTGTAGGCGTGATTTTTGGGGAAATATGCGATCAGGCGGACTTTTACTCCGTCCTCGATCATCTTAACAGCGATCTCACTGACAACACGGGAAATTCCGGTATATCTCTTAAGCTCCGGGATATTTGTAACATCAATATATATAGACTTCATACGATCGCAGCACCCTCTTCATCAGCTCTCAGCACTTTGGACTGGAAAGGATTGAACATTACCCTTGTACCTTTTTTCAAGCGCAGCTCAGAGCTTTCCGCAAAAGATATTATAGCCTTCATGAAATCAGATTTAGGCAGCTGCTTAGCCTGCTCCTCCCAGTAACTTAACTCCTGGGGAGTGGGCAGCTGATTGAAAAAGGCAATGAATACAGTTTCGATAGTAGCTCTGGGTGAGAGATTTTTATTGAGGATGGCAGTTACGTCAGTAAGCTCAGCCTCACGGTCGGCGCAGGCAATTACCGCATCGGAAGTGAAATCCAGGGTCTTGCCAGCCTTTTGCATATTGTTGTTAACGATGTCATACATATTGCGATAAGATTTTTTGGAATCATCAGGTGAAAGGGGCGGGAATTTTCTGATAAAATCGCTCAGATAATCCTGGAGCTGTTTCTTGATAGTCTCATACTCAAAATCCTTAAGGCGTTCACGCTGACCGGAGATTATATTCTCTCTCAGCTCCCTGCTGCTGACTACACCGTCAATTACCTTTGACAGGAATACCGGGTCTTTGCTGTCCACCACAACTCCGCTGCCGCCTAATGTATCAGGCACTGCACAGGAATCATAAGCGATAACAGGCACGTCAAACAGCATAGCCTCCACCAGCGGCACACAGAAGCCCTCATGCTCGCTCATGCAAAGAAATACATCTGCTGTTTTGTATATAGCAAGTATCTCTTCAAAAGATATATGACCGGGGAATACAACGTCCTGAACACCAATACTGCGGATATACTCCTGAAGGTCTCTGAAATAGCAGCCGTTGGGATTTGCGCTGCCCACAAGAGTGAGCCTTGAATTGGGGTTCACATGATTCTTATAATATGCAAATGCACGGATAATATCCTCATGCTTTTTATTCGGAGCGATCCTTCCTACGAATACAATATTAGTGACACCGTCTGAAAGCTTCTTTACCATTTTCTCGTCCGGTGTTTTTCTGTAGTCATCGAAGGGCACGATAATTGGTATAACATCAATCTGTTCTGCCTTGTAGCCCATTTCTATCATATTCTTTTTATTGAATTCCGAAACGGCGAGATATGAATTGAAATGTCCCTTCATCACATTTACCATATCTTCCAGACCCTTCCGGCAGTTATTTGCAGCGCCGGGGTCGTCAATGGTGAAGAATTCAAAGGGAGTGATATTATGATAGATCATGATCTTCCGGCAGTTAAGCTCCGCAGCAAAAGCGTTCATAGGTGAACCGCTGGACATATGATATATAACGATATCGTCCTCATTAAGCTTAGGCATATTTCCGATATCATAGACACCGTGTTCAGTTACCCTGTCGGATACTGATAAAGCGTATACAAAGGTCTTTATGCCCATTTCTTCAATAACGTGTTTGATCGCAATAATGTTATTGCCGATAGCATCGCCGTAACTCAGCGTGCCTACCATTTGATATATTTTCATTTTTATCTCCTTATCAGATACAGAGATCTTTATAAATTCATTTTGCTTTTATTTTAAATGCCCGGTCATATTTACCTTCGGCAGTATTCTTTTGATAAAACAGGAGCTGTCATTGATTTATTCACGCTGAGCCAGGTCTCTGATCAGCGAACAATATATATCAGTTTCATTTTTCTGTCTGCTTGTTCTCAGAAAGCTCCTCCACTTTTTTAGTAAGCTCAGCGATCTGTTCTTTAAGCGTCCTGATCTCCTGATCCATTTCCATTTCACGTTTAGTGCGCTGGTTACGGCTTTCAGCGTCCTTGTTTACATAGCTCCGCAAATGCTCAACTATCCTGGCTGCTGAAAGATTCACCTCATTCTGTTCAGCCACCAAAGGCAGGAAAAGAAAAGCCACCAGCTTGCGGATAACTCTTTTGATCGGAAGGACTATAACTGATATGCCTTTTTTGTAAGAAGTCAGTTCTTTATAATAGCTGATCTGATTATTGGCTGTAAAAACAGCTGCATCGCCAAGAAAAGCTCTGTAGTTGAAGCTGGTATCGTCAGCGGAATATTTTTCTGTCCAGAAGTCATCGAAGGCGACAACATCGCAGATCTCACCGGACTGCTGTGCATCTGCCTTGGCATTTTCCAGAAATTTATTTATCTCAGGGTTATTTTTAGACATATTTTTACTCCTAATATTTGTTTGCGCTCTTGTTTGCTGAGCAAAGTGAATGTACAGGTTTTCCTGCTTATCCGGACTTTCAGCATTTTTTCTTATCAGGTAAATTTTACTTCTAAATAGTATAACACGAAACCGCTGATTAGTCAAGTGTTTTGCAATGCAGATCCGCTCAAATTATTATAAAAGTGTGATCTTCCGGGATTTTCAGCACTCCGATTTATTATGTGCTTTTTTCAGCATAAATAACAATTGACAAGCATTGGATTTTGTTGTATAATACTTATATCAGGGGGGCGATAACAATGACCGATTTTGAAAAACTGATGCTTGAAGCAATGCAATCGCTGCAAAGTGATATGTCTGTTATTAAGAGTGATGTTGCAGGACTTAAGACTGATGTTGCAGGACTTAAGACTGATGTTGCAGCGCTTAAAACTGATGTTGCTGCGCTTAAAACTGATGTTGCTGCGCTTAAAACTG
>CAMNFW010000048.1 GCA_946537565.1 uncultured Ruminococcus sp.
GGGAAAGTTCAACGCTGATATCGACTGCAACGGTATTACAGCTTCTGATGCAATCACTATCCAGAAAATGGACGCTGAGCGTTGACAAGTCTTTATAATTAAAATATGCGGACAAGGCAATAAAATGCTTTGTCCGCTTTCTTTTTTATTTTCTCTTAAGCAGGAACATTCTGCCGGAATACGGCGGTATATCCATGTCGATGTGATCATCATACTGCCGGAATTCTGTCCCGCCCTCCGGTGTTGAACCGCTGTACATCTGGCTGTCTGAATCCAGCAGCAGCTCTGCCTTATAATCCGCTCCTATCGTAACGCTGTAATCAAACTGCTTCCAGTCCGAAAAATTTACCACCGCAAGTATATCTCCCTCTGCACTCTTCCGCCTTATGGCATATACACAGCGGTCGGCACTTTTACAATCCTCCCACATGAAATTTGTCGGGTCATAGTCATAGTGCAGTGCATTGTACTTAAGATATATTTTATTCAGCTCCCGAATATACTCCCGGAATGAATCGTGCATTGGATATTTCAGCATATCCCAGTCCTGCTGGCGCTTCTCGTCCCATTCCCTTAGCTGTCCGAATTCACTGCCCATGAAGTTAAGCTTCTTTCCCGGGTGCGCTGTCATATACATATACATCGCCCTCGCCTGGGGGAATTTGTCCTCATACTGACCGTTCATCTTCTGCACTATCGTGGCTTTGCCGTGAACTACCTCATCGTGGGACAGCGGCAGGATATATCTCTCGTTGTAGAAATACAGCATCGAAAACGTCAGCTTGTGATAGTCCCTTGTACGGTATATCGGCGCACTCTGGAAATATTCCAGCGTATCATGCATCCAGCCAAGATCCCATTTATAGTCAAATCCCAGACCACCGTCAAATACCGGCGCTGCTACCTTCGGGTGAGATGAGGAATCCTCCGCTGCAAGTATTGCTGAGGGGTGACGGGCTTTCAGTCCGCTGTTCATATCCTTAAGCAGCTGTATTGCATATTTGTTTTCCCCAAGATATTCCCGTCCGTTCCAGTAGATCATGTTTCTTACTGCGTCCATTCTCAGGCCGTCAAAATGATAGACCTCCAGCCAGTAGTTGGCTGCGGACTGTATAAAGGATCGAACCTCTCCTTTTGAGTGCATGAAATTTCGGCTGCCCCACTCGTTGTAGCCTGCATCGTCATCCTCAAACTCATAAAGCTTTGTTCCGTCATACTCCGTGAGCCCATAATGATCAACTGCAAAATGTACTGGTACAAAATCCATGATCACGCCTATTCCGCCTCTATGACATTTATCTACCAGCTCCATAAGCTCCGAAGCTGTACCGTAGCGTGATGTCGGCGCAAAAAATCCTGTGTTCTGATATCCCCAGGATTCATCGCAGGGGTGTTCGCTGAGAGGCATGAATTCAATATGAGTATAGCCATATTTCTGCATATACTCAACCAGTTCATCGGCTATCTCAGTATAGCTGTACCAGCCGTTTTCGTCCTCGTCTGATTTTCTCCGCCATGAGCCTAAGTGCAGCTCATAAATATTCATTGGCTTATCATAGCCTACACTGCGGTTTTTCATCCACTTCTGATCTGTGAAAACATAGTCATTTATGCTTCTTACAACAGAACAGGTTCCTGGTCTTAGCTCCATGCCAAAGCCATATGGGTCGCAGTGGTCGATGAAATTTCCTTTTTTATCGTATATTCGGTACTTATACCTCATACCTTCTTCTGCATCCGGGCATAACAGCTCAAAGGTCTTTCCGTCCATGACCCTTTCCATCGGAATATCCTCCCAGCCGCTGAAATCTCCTATCAGCGAGACCTTCAAGGCATTCGGCGCATATGTACGGAACAGCGTACCTTTCTTGGTTATATGCGCTCCGTAATACTCATAGGCACTGAATTCTTCTCCTCTGTAAAATTTATTTATGTCCATTGATTACTCCTTTTCGTGGATACTTACTGCGGAAGCTCCCGCTCCGTCTATTCAAATCTTATAGCAAGACCAATATTATTATTCTTAATCATAATTCAATGCAAGACGATAGTCAACAGCTCCTGTACATGGATCGTAAAAAATATCCTCATTATCCTTATCCGCAATCAGATATGAATTTTTATAGAATATCGGGATAAATCCATAGGTATCCAGTATCTGCTGTTCCGCAGCGGTGTACTTCTCTACAAGCTCAGTGGTGGTGGTGCTGGTTTTCAGAGATCTTGTCAGCTTTTCAGCCGGCTTGTAATTTTCATCAATTTCCTGCTTTGGAAATACAAGTCCCGAAAGTGCCGGTATTTCCTCAAATTCCCGGAACACTGATACTCCCATGGAAATATCTCCCTTCACAGGATACAGCGCTATACTATAATCACCGCTTTCGATACGCTCTTTAAACTCCTCCGCAGTTACTCCCTCGATACCAATGTATCCGTCGAATATTTCCTGCCAGTGCTGTGTTATCTGATGCAGCCAGCCGGAGTTCACTGTCTCCTCGTTTACCATTATCTTTACTGTATCAACAGATTCTATGCCCAGCTCTTCCTTTGCAGCAGCATAAAGATCCCTTGCTGCATCGTCATTATAAACGCTGAACTGTCTGTCAGAAACCAGCTCCCGGTATGCTCTGCCGTGAATGCTGACTGAAGGCGGTATTATACCATATGCTATCTGCTGATCGTCATCTGTCTGAGCTGCCAGCGAATCCCTGTCTATGGAATAAGCCAGAGCCTTTCTCAGTGTCTGATTGGAAAAATGCCTGTCCTCCGGATTGAACACAAGTCCAAGAGTTGTAGCTGGTATGCTGTCAATAAGATATTTCTTTTTATTATATGGACTGGTGGTCATCGACGTAAAGCATTCTATTGCCTCGTCCTTGAAAAGACTCCTTATATCCTCTTCGCTCCGCTCAATATAAAAGCTAAGATACGACGGATATATGTCATATGTCTCGCTCCAGTTTTTCTCGTTGCGGCGCATGAACAGAATATTGTTCACACCATACGGATCATAAAACCACTGGCGGACGTAAAACGCTCCGTTACTCATCACTGACTTGTCATCAAGTCCATATCTGCCCTTTGTTGAATCAAAAAATTCACGGTTGCAGGGATAGGCTGCTGCTGTTGCCATAAGGCTCAGAAACTCTGCATTTGGCTGCTCAAGCACTATCACAAGAGTGTTGTCATCAGGAGAATATACCTCCGCCGATTCAGGTCCGCTAAGTCCATAGGAAATTGCTTCCGCTCCCTTTATGCAGGAAAAATAATCTGCATACGGTGACTGCATTTTCGGGTCAAGTACCCTTTGCAGCGCAAATACATAATCCTTTGAGGTAACAGGAAAGCATTCTTCATCATCTATAATATCATCACCGTTCTGATCAAAGAACCAGTAATTGTCCTGCCTAAGTGTGAAGGTGTAAACAGTGCCGTCTTCGGATATATCATAGCTCTCGGCATTGCAGCATACCACATTGCCTTCACTGTCTGTCATCATCAGTCCGCTGTAAAGATTTTTTATAACAGTAGATGATGAAGGATCATCAGCAAACTGAGGGTCAAGGCTCTGTGGATTGTTCAGCAAAGGTGCATTGTACATATGCCCTGAGCCGTCACCACGGTCACTGTTTCCGCAGGAAAATAAACTGGCTGAAAGTAGTATATCCAGACCGATGATAATAGGTGTTTTTTTCAATTTGGTCTCCTTTAATATCCGGCATAGCCATTCCAGCCGGTATCTATCTGTTCTGTAGTTGGCTCGGTAGTTATTTCAGGAACGGTGGTCATCTCAGGGACTTCCGGCTCTGGCTCAGCACCTATGGTCACTGTTACGATGAAGCCGTCAAAATTGTTTCCGGAAACAGTATACTTAACATTTTCCGGTACAGGCACCTTAGTGCTGCCGGTCTCTGCTGCCGGAACATAGTAAACGTTGTAAGTGTACTTCTCGCCGGCTATCTCAAGGGGTGCTTCCGGAGTATAGCTCTTGATCTGATCTATATATTCTTCAAGAGTAAGACCATTAGTCTGCATATATACTGAATGAGGTACACCTACATAACGGTATGTTCTTTCTCTTGCCTCTTCTCCTGTGATCTCACTCTTGCCCTGGGGATAACGCACTATAAATCCATACTTCATAGCATTCTCTGTGAACCACTCGTACTTGCCCTGTCCATCGAAATAATATGAAGCTGAACCGTCCTGTGGGAAAACTCCCATATCAAAGCTTCTTCCGCTGTGATAATCAGAATAGCCTGCCGGGAATTTGCTGCCGTTGGCATAGCGGTCTGCCTGTTTTTCGTAGGAGTGGTAGCCGTCGATGATGTAAATATCAGAGCTTTCCAGTGAATTGAGAGTGCAGAATGCGCCCATCATGCTGTTGATATGATCTATAGTCTCCGGGGTCAGGCTGTTGACCATATCATTGACATTGTAAAACTCATTTCTGTTGTCATAAATAGTCTTAAGCTCCGGCTCGCCCTCCGGGAATGTGAACATATGATCATTGTTGATGAGGATAAGATCGCCCTTGTGGATATCCTCTTCAGTCAGCTCGATCTCTGTGAAGGAGCTTCCGGCAGTAGCTGGCTCAGTCTGTTCTGCGTCGCTGTTTTCCTCGATTATATTTCCTTCATCACTGCCCTGGGTCGTGGTCTGTGTTTCAGAAGATGTATTGCCCTCCGGCTTTTGATTTTTCTTGTCATCATCACTTTTCATTATTCCCTTTGCACATGATGTGATAAGAACTATGAGTATTATTATTCCCAGAACCGCTGCTGCTATACGGTCATAGCGTATCCTGTATCTTCTGCGGTTTCTGCGTTTGTTTCCCTTGCTTTCGTTTGACATTTATTATTCTCCTTTTTATCTTTGCATATTCACTTATTCAAAATCCATTTCCGGTTATCACAGTCAGCGTCCATACGATATTGACAGCCGATCTCCGTTATTTATTCTTTCCTAAAATTCTTTCTGCTCTTATTCTTGTTACCTCACGCCTGTACTCTGTGGGAGTGCAGCTGCGGTTTTGTCTGAACTGACGCATAAAGTATGAATCGCTTTCGTATCCGCACCGCTCAGCGATCTCACTGACTGACAGCTCTGTGTCCGAAAGCAGACGCTCCGCAAAGCTTAGCCTACTGCTTATAACGTCCTGCCGACAGGTTATTCCGAAGGCTCTGAGATACAGCCTGTGAAAATAGGTCTTGCTCATTCTGAGATCATAGCATATTTTATCCACAGACCAATCACCCATAGGGTCATCGTAAATATCCTCCCTAAGCTGTTTAAGCTGGGTATAATGAGGAATGTCACTTGCCACAGACTGATCCGGCTTCTGAAATGCCTCACTGAGTGTTATAAATACAAGCCTCATTGAAAGCTCCAAAAACTCTCCTGTCCGCTTTCCTGTGCTGCCGCTGCGAAGCTTCATGGTTCTTATGATCGACGATATTACGCTGTTTTTCTGTATCTCAACAGGAACGTTCAGCTGTATGTCCAGCGCAGAGATGTACTGTTTATCTGCCGATGACGGGCGAAATGAGACCATGTCATATTTAAGCTGATTTCCTCCGGGCCCCCGGAAAAACTGCTTCTGACCAGACATGAATATCACTGCGCTTCCATTCTTCATGACAGCTTCATTCTGACCTGTGCCAAAGGCTGCCGGACTGCGGAAAAAATAAAGGATATAATCATGCGCTGCTTCACCGTTCATTGGTATATTTCTTTTGCAGCCTGTATTTATTCCCGTTATCCTCATACCTCCACCCCTTGATCAATGACTTTATTATTTATCAGTTGTGTCCTATTCATTATACCATAAATATGACCACAATTCAAGAACAAAAAACTAACGAAAATCCCACGGCAAATTTAATTTTTATATGTAATATCCTTAAACAGTTTTTTTCGCCTAAAAGAGAATACCGGATAAAGCTTTTTTCAGCCTTATCCGGTGATATTTCATTATTTTTTATAAGCCATTGCAGCCTTTGTCCGTGCTGCAATATTCTCTGCGGAAAGTCCGAATTCCTTAAGCAGATCAACTGCCGGGCCTGAATGTCCGAACTCGTCATTCACTCCTATCTTTATTACCGGTACAGGACAGCTATCTGTTACTGCATCTGCAACGGCTGAACCAAGTCCGCCAATGACACTATGCTCTTCAGCTGTTACAATAAGTCCTGTTTCCTCTGCACACTTTGCGATAAGCTCCTTATCCAGCGGCTTGATAGTGTGGATATTAACTACTCTTGCGGAAATTCCGTCAGCTGCCAGTATTTCGGCTGCCTGGAGCGCCTCATTTACCATGAGACCTGTGGCTGCTATCGTTACATCTGTACCGTCCCTGAGTACGATGCCCTTGCCGATCTCGAATTTATAATCAGCATTTGTATTGATCACCGGTACTGCCAGTCTGCCGAATCGCATATATACCGGACCGTTGAAATCTATAGCTGCTTTTACCGCTGCCTTAGCCTCAACATCATCTGCCGGAACAATTACGGTCATTCCCGGTATTGTTCTCATAAGAGCAATATCCTCATTGCACTGGTGAGTTGCTCCGTCCTCACCTACTGATATGCCGGCATGAGTTGCGCCTATCTTTACGTTAAGATGAGGATAGCCTATGCTGTTGCGGACTATTTCATATGCTCGTCCGGCTGCAAACATTGCAAAGGTAGATGCAAAGGGTATCTTTCCACAGGTTGCAAGTCCGGCTGCTACACCCATCATATTCGCCTCGGCAATTCCGCAGTCAAAGAATCTGTCGGGATATGCCTTCTTGAATATACCTGTTTTAGTAGCAGCTGCAAGGTCTGCATCAAGCACTACAAGCTCAGGATATTCCTCTGCAAGATCTCTAAGCGCCTCGCCGTAGCTTTCTCTGGTAGCCTTTTTAATTACATCTGCCATGTCTTAGCCCTCCAATTCCTTTAACTGAGCGTTAAGCTCTGCCATTGCCTGATCATACTGTTCCTTATTAGGAGCAGTGCCGTGCCAGCCGACCTGATTTTCCATGAAGGATACGCCCTTGCCCTTAACTGACTTCTGGATAATAGCAACAGGCTGATCCTTTACCTTTTCAGCTGTCTCAAAGGCTTTGTCAATGCTGTCGAAATCGTGAGCGTCCATTGTTATAACGTGCCAGCCGAAAGCCAGGAACTTGTCAGTTATCGGCTCCGGTGAGCAGACCTCTGTGATCGGACCGTCGATCTGGAGACCGTTATTGTCAACAATTGCCACAAGATTGTCAAGACCATAGTGTGCTGCAAACATTGCTGCTTCCCAGACCTGACCCTCTTCAATTTCTCCGTCGCCAAGAATAGTGTATACCTTATACTTTTTATTGTCAAGCTTTCCTGCCAGCGCCATTCCGCAGGCTGCTGATATTCCCTGTCCAAGTGAACCGCTGGACATATCAACTCCGGGAATATTGATACAAGGATGCCCCTGGAGCAGCGCTCCGATATGACGAAGAGACTTAAGCTCCTCTTCCGGGAAATATCCCTTCTGTGCAAGTATAGAATAGAGTGCAGGAGCTGTATGACCCTTTGACAGTACAAATCTGTCTCTGTCCGGATTTTCCGGGTCTGCCGCATCAGCGTTGAGCTTGTTGCAGTAGAGATAGGTAAGGGTATCAGCGATAGAAAGTGAGCCGCCGGGATGACCTGACTTTGCGTTATAAGTTCCCTCGATAACGCCCATTCTCACTTTGCAGGCAATGATCTGCAAATTCTTTTTTGTAGTAGCGTCCATAATTACCTCCATTATATTTCAGGCTTAAGGGCATCTCCAAAAAGCTCTTCGTTTAAAGAAATATCAGTTAAATGCAGCAGATATGTGCATAGCTGAGCCTTCACAAAAAAGTTTTTTAGAGTCGCTCTTCAGAGCCTTTTTAAAACCAACGGCATTGCGCTGGTCTTATTGTCTTATTTCAAATCAGCACCGCACCAGGCACATCTGTCGGCTTTTCACTGAATCAGCTTGCATGTTTTCCGCAATCCTGCACAGAATTCCCTTTACATAAATCAGTATGCCTGCGGAATTTCTATACGATCTTACGAAAATCTGACCATGCATCTTAAGTACAATCTTTGTACGGTGTTACTTTAACTCTATTTCAGATATGCAGGTGTCCTCGTACTTGTTGCCGGGAGCTGCATCCATAATGGTAAATTTAACTCTTTTGACATATTTGCCTGAACAGATCATATTCCAGCCAGGCTCTGTGCCATAGTCCTCTGAAAGATATATTTCCTCAGACGTGCCGTCATCAAATTCCATTTTTATAACTGTAGGACGGGCATTCTTCTCATAAAGCGTGCGGTCGGTTCTGAGTCCGTTGCTTATCCTTACACTCGTTATGAGCTGAGGAGTGTCACTGGCAAAGGTAATGCTCTCACCGATTCCAAGACCGTTTACTCCTTCGCACCAGCAGGTGTCCATTCTTCCGTCCATAGCCTTTTCCGGCTCGTAGCTGTTGTCACCGATCGGTGCCAGCTTTGAGCTTGCCATGAAGGAAGTGAAAACAGGTGAACCTTCAAGATCATCCTTGTCAATTTCAATGCTGTACAGCTTCGGGTCAGCCTGTTCCATTGCTGCCTCTGAAAAAATATACCGCCCGTCAGTGTCATCAGCAAGACTGGCAAGTGTCTCTGTTATGCCAAAGTGAAGCGTTACATTATAACCCTCACTGCGGAAACTGTATCCGGCTGTACATATCGAACCTTCAAAATATCCCGGTCCGGTATTTCCTTTAGCGGCGAAGCTGCCAATGATCTGCTTCACATCACTGTAGTGCATACCGGCATATACACCGTTGACGGTGAATTTATCTCCGGAAACAATTATCTTGTCCACAAGAGTGCCGTTAGAGGTTATGACCGGCAAAACCGCAGAAATATCATCCGAATTCTGTATTCCGGAGGCAAGGCTGAAGTCAAGAAACATGAACTCCACGCCTGAGTAATACTCATCGCAGGAAAAACGATAGCCGCCGTAGCACTCGTCCGGCTCCATGCTCCAGATGCCGTTTGCCGTAAGCTCAGCAAAATTTTTCGTAAGCAGATTTTTGTCCAGTTCATTTCTTGAGATCTGAGGCTCCGCAGCAGTCTGGGTTTCAGTTTGAAGCTCATCAGTGACAATATTCTCATTGCGGGCGAGAGTAGTTTGTTCAGTGGTTTCTTCCGGGACAAGCTCTGATGATTCTCCTGACCCAGAAGTCTGAACGTATCCGGCATCTCCGCCGTCATTTACTGAACTGTTCTTCTGTCCGCAGCCGCCCAGCATTACAGCTGTCAGGCAGATCATAGCAATACATCTGGATTTTTTCATGATCAAAACCGCTCCTTTCCGCATCTGCTTATAATATAGTCTATAAGCTCCGCAACTGCACCGTCTTCACAGGAATGCTCCAGAACAAGATCCGCAGCCGCTTTTATCTCCGAAACTGCGTTGGACGGACAAGCTCCGAAGTCAGCCTCTTCTATCATTTCAAGGTCGTTGTTGAAATCTCCTACAGCCGCAAAAGTGAAGCCTTCCATGCCCTTAAGCTTCCTGTATTCAGCCAGCGCTGAGCCCTTCGACACGCCCTTGGGCAGCATTTCATAGAAAATATCCGATGAACGGACAAAATCTGCCTTTTCCATGAAGCCCTTTTCCTTTGCGATTTTTTCCAGCTCAGCAATATCCTCATGAGCCAGCGCAAACAAAACCTTTAGCCAGCCGCCTTCCGGGATATTATCAAGATCAACATATTCCGGTACTATATTGCACAGCTTAGTATGAAGCTTCTGATAGTCAGTATTATTGAATACATATGTGCCTTCCGCTCTCAGCACCTCTCCGCCGGCACCAGGCATTGCCTTAAGCAACTCCTTTGCCATCGCTCTTGCTTCCGGCAATAGCGGGTGAGTGAAAAGGAGCTCCTCAGCGCTGTAATCATATATAGCAGCTCCATTGTACATTATCACAGGCGATTCAAGGCTTAATACAGCCATAAACTGTGTAAACGACTGAATAGTTCTGCCTGTGGCAACAGTAAACTTTCCGCCCAGATCAGTAAAACGCTTTATTGCTGCTTTGTCCTTTTCAGTTATTTGCTTTTTGGAATTGAGCAGCGTGCCGTCCATATCACTGAGCAGCATAACTTTATTTATATCTTCAAACAAAATATCACGCTTCCATATTCAGAACAATATTGCTCAAGTCTTTTCAAGCTTGTGCAGTATCCCGGTGAAATAATCCGGCAATGAACTGTTGAACTCCATGTACTCACCTGTTGACGGGTGTATAAAGCCTATTTTCCGGGCGTGAAGACACTGTCCGTCAATCCCCTTGTACGGCTTTCCGTACACATCATCGCCCAGCACCGGATGACCGATGTAAGCAAGGTGTACCCTGATCTGATGCGTGCGTCCTGTCTCCAGTCTGAGCTGCACATGAGCATAGCCGCCAAACTGTTTGATCACGCTGTAGTGAGTAACCGCATTCCTCGAATTTTCGGTGGTTACACACATTTTTTTACGGTCAGTTTTGTGCCGTCCGATAGGTGCATCAACAGTGCCCTCAGTCTCCTTGAAATATCCGGTTGCAATTGCCTCGTACTCCCTTGTGAAGTTGTGAGCTTTGATCTGTTCAGCCAGATTAAGATGCGCCTGATCATTTTTCGCAACGATCAGCAGTCCGCTGGTATTCTTGTCGATACGATGAACAATCCCCGGACGAATCACACCGTTGATACCGGAAAGACTCTCGCCGCAGTGATAAAGCAGCGCATTGACCAGAGTGCCGTTATAGTTGCCGTGAGCCGGGTGTACCACCATGCCCTTCGGCTTGTTCACTACCAGCAGATCGCTGTCTTCATATACAATGTCCAGCGGAATATTCTCCGGCACAGCATCCATTGGCTGAGGATCGGGAATTTCAGCTTCAATGATCTCATTGCCTTTGAGTTTGTAGTTTTTGCTGATGACGGCTCCACCGGCAGTAACTGCTCCGGCAGAAATCAGTCCCTGGACAGCTGAACGTGTAAGCTCAGCAATATTATCCGAAATATACTTATCTATTCTTGTTCCAGCTGCTTCCGGTGAGCATTCAAGCCTTACTTTCCTGCTCATTTTCCACCGCCTCATCCTCTTTAAGTTTCTTTGCTCTTTTAGGTTCAATAAACAATAAGTATATTATCATCATTACAAATGCCACTGTCACACAAATATCAGCAAAATTAAATATGGCAAAATCAAACAGCTGTATATCGAACATATCGACCACATAACCAAAGCGAACTCTGTCGATAAGATTACCGATTCCGCCTGCAATGAACAGGGCAATGATTATACTGATCATTCTTGACTTCTTTGAATACTTGAACATCAGCACCGTTCCGGCGGCGATGATCAGCGATGTGAAGCCGATCAGGAACCACCTCTGCCCTGCCATGCTGCCGAAGATCGCT
>CAMNFW010000049.1 GCA_946537565.1 uncultured Ruminococcus sp.
CCTGTCCCCCGGTCTCCCCTCTTGGAAATACGGGCAAATATAAAGGTTTGATATAATTTAGAGGATTAAACTATTAAAGCATAGACTTCACCAGATTTTATCCCTTTTTACGTTCAAACTCCATATTTGTTTCCGGCAAAAATTACAAAGAAAATTTTTTTATTTGTTGCAATTGCCACTATTATAAACCACAGAAATGTGGTATAATAATTATAAAAATATATAAAGGAGAGAAAAAACTTTGAAAAAAAAGCTCATCATAGCCGCTGTATTTTCAGTGCTATGTCTTTCTTGTGTCTCCTGCGGAGGAGATAATTCAGGCTCAGATCAGAGTCAGTCAACTACTTCATACTCTGCTGTAACTGATCAGAACGCTAACTCAAAATCAGATAGCAGCTATGTCCCGATCAGTGTTGAAGGTCAGACACCCAACTCCACCGGCTATATTAACCCACCCGGCACAAAGGAATTCGTAATGGTTATGAATCAGCCCAGCGATCAGGGTTATATGAACGGCAGTCTCTTTGCTGGAGATGAAGTCGAGATATACGGAAGAGAATCAAACTGGCTGCTTATAAAATCCGGTGACATAACTGGATATGTAGAAGATGAGAACATTAGTTCTGAAAAACCGTAAATTTTAGAAATGAGGAAATGTACTTATGAATAAGATCACACAGGATATTTACTACATCGGCGTTAACGATCATCAGCTCGATCTGTTTGAGGGACAGTACGATGTCCCCAACGGTATGGCTTATAACTCTTACATCATCTGCGGTGACAAGATCGCTGTCTTCGACACTGTAGACGCTAATTTCACTGACCAGTGGCTCGACAATATCGTCGAAGTCCTCGCTGACAGATCTCCAGATTATCTCATCGTTCAGCATATGGAGCCTGACCATTCCGCTAATATCAAAAACTTCCTTGATAAATATCCAGCCACCACTGTAGTTGGAAATGCTAAGACCTTCTCTATGCTGGAAAATTTCTTTGAGGATATCACTCTCGGTGACAATAAACTCACCGTCAAGGACGGCGATACTCTCAGTCTCGGAAGTCATGAGCTTAAGTTCGTGTTCGCTCCGATGGTTCACTGGCCAGAGGTTATGATGACCTATGATATCAAGGATAAGGTCTTCTTCACTGCTGATGCTTTTGGTAAATTCGGTGCGCTGGACGTTGACGAGGACTGGGCTTGTGAAGCTCGCAGATATTACTTCGGTATCGTTGGCAAATACGGCGCTCAGGTTCAGGCTCTCCTGAAAAAAGCTGCTGGACTTGACATTCAAACCATTTGCCCTCTCCACGGACCTGTTCTTCTGAATAATCTGGATTATTACCTCGGTCTTTACAATACATGGTCAAGCTATGGTGTTGAGTCTGAGGGTATCTTCATCGCTTATACTTCTGTATATGGAAATACTAAAAAGGCTGCTGAATATCTCGCTGAAAAGCTCACTGCTCTGGGCTGCCCGAAGGTTGCAATCAGTGACCTTGCAAGAGAAGATATGGCTGAGGCTGTTGAGGACGCTTTCCGCTATGGTAAACTCGTTCTCGCAACTACTACCTATAATGCCGGCGTGTTCCCATTTATGAAAACCTTCATTGATGAGCTGACAGAAAGAAATTACCAGAACAGGACTATCGCTCTCATCGAAAACGGTTCATGGGCTCCTACTGCTGCTAAGGGTATGCGTGCTATGTTCGAGAAATCAAAGAATATCAATATTCTTGATAATACTGTTACGATCAAGTCTGCTGTTAAATCTGCTGACTACGCTAAGCTTGATGCACTGGCTGATGAGCTGATGAAACTGGACTGATCACACTTATTTTTAAAGGAGGTTCATTATGAACGAGATCACTATCACCAAGGACAATTTTGATGAGGAAGTAAGAAATTACAAGGGTCTTCCTGTACTGCTGGATTTCTGGGCAGAATGGTGCGGTCCATGCAGAATGCTCGGCCCTATCGTTGAGCAGATCGCTGACGAATATGACGGAAAAGTCAAGGTCGGCAAGATTAATGTTGATGACGAGCCTGAGCTGGCAGCTGCTTTCAGAGTTGAAAGCATTCCTATGCTGGTGGTTGTCAAGGACGGCGTTATCCAGACCACATCTGTGGGTCTAAGACCAAAAGACCATGTCATTTCATTACTGGGCTTATAAAAATTCAAGGGGCTGTTTTCACAGTCCCTTTTTTTGTTTACAATTCAATTTTCGGAGCATACTATAATTGAGGTGATAGTATGCTCAATTTTATTTTAGGATCGATGTTCGGCGGAACATTGGGTGTTGTTGCAATGTGTCTCTGTACTGCTGCAAAAACTGAAAATGACTAACGAAGTCAGCAAAAAAAGGGGAAGCCAACTGAATGGTTTCCCCGATAGGATTATTTTATAATATCTTTTCTCATGTACGGACGAAGTGCCTCTGGGATTCTGATTGTGCCGTCCTCGTTGAGATTATTTTCAAGGAAAGCGATCAGCATTCTCGGCGGAGCAACAACCGTATTGTTCAATGTATGAGCAAAGTACTTTGAACCGTCCTCAGCCTTCACTCTAATGCCAAGTCTTCTTGCTTGAGCATCGCCAAGATTTGAGCAGCTGCCCACCTCAAAATACTTCTTCTGTCTCGGTGACCACGCTTCTACATCAATACTCTTGACCTTAAGATCAGCCAGATCTCCTGAACAGCATTCCAATGTACGAACAGGAATGTCAAGAGTGCGGAAGAATTCAACTGTGTAGCTGTAAAGCTTGTGGAACCAGTCCATGCTTTCCTCCGGCTTGCAGACAACGATCATCTCCTGCTTCTCGAACTGGTGGATACGATAAACACCACGCTCTTCGATTCCATGAGCGCCGACTTCTTTTCTGAAGCAAGGTGAATAGCTGGTTAGAGTTTTAGGAAGCTCAGCCTCTGGAATAATGGTATCAATGAATTTTCCAATCATTGAATGCTCGCTGGTACCGATGAGATAAAGGTCTTCGCCTTCTATTTTGTACATCATTCCTTCCATTTCAGCGAAGCTCATAACACCTGTAACAACATCGCTTCTTATCATAAACGGAGGTATGTAGTAAACAAATCCCTTATCGATCATAAAATCACGGGCATACGAAAGAATACAAGACTGGAGCTGAGCGATATCACCGCAGAGGTAATAAAAACCATTTCCGCTGGTTTTTCTTGCGCTGTCCAGGTCAATTCCGTTGACTTTCTCCATGATATCAACATGATAGGGCACTTCAAAATCTGGAACAAACGGTTCACCAAAGCGCTCAACCTCTACGTTTTCACTGTCGTCCTTGCCGATCGGCACGCTGTCATCAATAATATTCGGAATAACCAGCATGATCTTGCGTATATCTTCCTCCAGCTTGATCTCCAGCTGTTCCATTTCAGTGAGCTTATTGCCGATCTCAGCAACCTCAGCCTTAACACGTTCAGCTTCGTCCTTCAAACCCTTAGACATAAATCCGCCGATTTCCTTGCTTTTAACCTTACGCTGATTACGCAGTGAATCGCAGGCGACCTTAGTTTCTCTGAACTGCTTGTCCAACTCAATAACCTGATCAACAAGCTCAAGCTTATGATCCTGAAATTTCTTTTTGATATTTTCTTTAACTAAATCTGGGTTTGTTCTGATCAATTTAATGTCTATCATTTTAAAAACTCCTTAATATTCATCTGTCAGCTTCTGTACAAGAGCTGACAGATCATCTTTATCATAAAATTCAAGTGTAATAACGCCCTTATTTTTACCATAATCGACTTTAACTCGTCTGCCGAGGCGTTCATTCAAAGAAATTTCCATTTCGATGAAATAATTGTCGATCTTTCTATCAGATTTCATCTCATCGTCCTCCTGCATGAGAGATTTCTGAGCTAATCTTTCTACCTGACGAACGGTCAAACCACCGTCTGAGGCTTTGATCGCTGTTTGAATAAGCAGCTCTTCATCTTCAAAAGCGAGCAGAGCTTTAGCGTGACCTGCCGAAATATCGCCATTTTCCAGCATGCCGAGAACCATATCCGGCAAACTGAGGATCCTGACTGAATTTGCAATTGAAGATCGTGATCTTCCGACCATTTTCGCAACTTGATCTTGAGTCATACCGTAATTTTCAATCAGCTCGTTATAACCTTTAGCCTCTTCAACGGGGTTAAGGTTTTCACGCTGAAGGTTTTCGATGATAGCGATCTGCATAGCCTGAAGATCTGAAAGCTCCTTTATGTTAACAGGAACTTCATCAAGTCCCAGCATTCTTGCAGCTCTCCATCTGCGCTCACCCGCAACGATCTGATATCCGCCGCTGCTGAGAGGTCTGACGAGAATTGGCTGTAAAATGCCATGCTCTCGAATTGACTCAGCAAGAGAAGTTATAGCTTCATCGTTAAAATTTTTTCTTGGCTGATTACGGTTTGGCTCCAGCTCAGAAGTACGCAAAGTCTTTTTAACCTGAACGTCGCTTGAATTATCGCTGAACAGGGTATCCAGACCTGCACCTAATCCACCTTTAGCCATAAGCAATTCTGTTCTGAGAACAGTCTCCTTTCGTTATTTTTTAAAATTAAATATACCTCTTCTTTTCTTTTTAGGAAGTTCGAGGGGTTCATGGAGTATTTCGTGACAAAGAAGCTCATACGACTCCGCACCCTTAGATGATTTGTCGTAATACATAACAGGTTTTCCGTGGCTTGGAGCTTCGGAGATTCTGACATTTCTCGGTATTTTAGTTTCAAAAACCTTATCAGGAAAATACTTTTGAACTTCAGCGACAACATCATTTGCAACATTAAGTCTACCGTCAAACATAGTAAACAAAATTCCCTCAATTTCAAGGGTTGGATTATAGTTATTTTTAACAATTTTGATTGTATTGACCAGCTGAGATAGACCTTCCAGTGCAAAGAATTCTGCAAGCATTGGCACAATAATACTATCGCTTGCTACAAGAGCATTGATAGTAAGGGTGCCAAGTGCAGGAGGGCAGTCGATGAATATGTAATCGAAGGTATCTTTAACCTGTAGAAGCTGCATTTTAAGGCGATTTACACGGTTTTCCATGCCAGCAAGCTCGATTTCAGCGCCTGCGAGGGACTCTAAAGCCGGAATTATCGAAATATTCTCAAATCCAGTATCTATAATTGCATCAGTGACCTTGTTTTTACCGATGATAACCTCATAAATTGAAGCAGAAACTGAACGTTTTTTTATACCAAAACCGGTAGTAGAGTTTCCCTGTGGGTCAAAATCCACACAAAGGCATTTAAAGCCTCTTGAGCCTAAATATGCAAGGATATTGACTACTGAAGTAGACTTTCCAACACCGCCTTTTTGGTTTGTCACGGCAATAATTTTACCCATAGAATCTTCCTTTCAAATGTTATAAATTAATTATATCACCTTTTCCCTTATTTGTAAATAGGATATTTGAGTTTTTTCAAAAAAAATTGTTCCACATGAAACATTATGTTCCACGTGGAACAGCCATAAAAGAAAAGTGTTTCACGTGGAACAAATAATTACTTTGAAATTGGGATTCTAACGCTATATTCAATAAAATCTTCATTTTGATATTTATGATAAAGAGCATTAATACCTGTTGCCTGCATCTGATGAACAGCTTTATTAATAGTATTTATGAAAATATTCACATTCTGAAAGTTTCTGATACGTTTTTTGTAAGCATTTTTCTCTTTTTGAGAGCCGATATACTCATCAATGTAAAGCTCCGTTCGTTCAACATTTAAGTCAAGCTCAATAATTTTCTTTAGAATTTCAAGGCGATTCTCAGGACTTGCAATCCTTAGTAATGTTCTCGCATGGCGCTCAGTGAGGGAATGCTTAATAATAAGGTCCTTTTCGGATTCAGTTAAACGCAGTAAGCGGAGCTTATTAGCAATTGTGCTTTGAGCTTTACCTAATTTTGAAGCTGCCTCAGCTTGTGTCAAACCATAGTATTTAATTAAATCCGAAATCGCAGCAGCTTCATCAAACATATCAAGCTCATGGTATTTTATTGAATTCAAAATGTAGTTGATCGATGAGTTTTCATCTTTATATTCCTGAATTACACATGGAACCATTGACATCTTGCATAATTTTGCTGCTCTCAGTCGTTTTTCACCATCAATTAATTCGTATCTGTTGGAAATTTTACGAACCAGAAGAGGCTTAAGAATCCCATTTTCCTTGATTGAGACAGCCAATTCAATCAAATCATTCTTATATATAGCAGGTTTTGGTTTTGAAGGATCAGGAAAAATAGAAGAGACCTCCAGAAGTGTAATAACTTTTGCGATATTTTTATTTTCAGCAGTAATTAATCCAGTCATAGATAACATCCTTTCGTATTAACTTATGTATCAATCTTAACATATTCTGGAAATAATTACTACAAAAAAATTCCGACAAAAAATGACAATTTGCCGGAAAAATGAATATAAATAGACAAAATCAAAGGGATCTCTTTTTAATCTGAGCGATTTTTCTTGGATATTTTGTAGAAATATGCGATATTTTTTTAATTAAAATAAGCCTTCTTGAGTTTTCTTCAACAGTATAATCATGAATATTGATAATATCACCGCCAAGCTTAGAAATTGATGATTGTGCATCTGAGATATCCTCATTCGGTCCTTTCAAAGCGATGAAAGTACCATTAAGTTTTACAAAAGGCAGGCAATATTCTGCCAAAACTGAAAGATTTGCAACAGCTCTGGCACATACATAGTCATATTTTTCTCTGAAATTAACATCTCTTCCGGAATTAACAGCATTATCATGGATAAATTTTGCTGAAATACTAAGTTTATCACAAAGCTCGGTAAGGAAATTGATCCTCTTACCAAGACTGTCTAACAAAGTAAGATCTATTTTATCATAGAAAATTTTCAAAGGAACCGATGGAAAGCCTGCACCTGTACCAACATCAATCAATGAATTCGAGCCTGAGAAATCAATATACTTTGATATAATTACACTATCAAGAAAGTGTTTTACAAGGATTTCATAAGGATCAGTGATTGCAGTAAGATTAATTAATTGGTTAATTTCAATTAAATATCTTGAATATTCACTTAGTTTATCGTATGCGTTTTGATTAAATTCAATCTCATATTGATTAAACAAATCTGAACATATAGTATAATCAGGAAACATTATTTTCCCCCTTTTTCTTGGTAAGCCAGACACAAAGCATTGTAATATCTGCTGGGGATACACCAGATATTCGAGATGCCTGACCAATTGAAATTGGCTTTATTTTGTTCAATTTCTCCACAGCTTCAAGTCTGAGACCATATACTGCGGAATAATCGGTGTTTTCCGGCAGAAGTTGAGTTTCAAGCTTACGCATTGCTTCAATTTGTTCAAGCTGCTTCTTAATATATCCTTCATACTTGACCTGTAATTCTACCTGAGTAGTTACTACTTGCGGCAGTGAAACTGGACAATTGTCAAATTTTATCAGCTTAGAATATGTAACCTGCGGTCTTCTTAACAAATCAATAAACTTAACACCTGTTGACAATGGGGCAGTACCAATACTAATTAGATAATTATTTAATTCATCAGATGGAGATAAATTAATCTTAGAGATACGCTTAATTTCATTATCAATTAATTCAACTTTAGCTAATAGATTAGAATACACTTCATCTGACACTAACCCGATTCTGTGTCCTATGTGCATCAATCTTTGATCAGCATTGTCCTGTCGCAATACTAATCTATACTCGCTGCGAGAGGTCATCATACGATACGGATCAGAACAGCCTTTCGTTACAAGATCATCAACAAGTGTTCCGATATATGAACTTGCTCTGTCAAGAATCATTAGTTCACGACCCTGTATCTTCAATGCTGCATTCACACCAGCCACAAGACCTTGTGCAGCAGCTTCTTCATAACCGGAACTGCCATTAAATTGACCTGCGCCATATAATCCACCGACTATTTTAAATTCAAGAGAGGGCAAAAGCTGAGTAGGGTCACAGCAGTCATATTCTATAGCATATGCAGGCCGCATAATCTCAACATTTTCAAGTCCCTTAATTGTCCGCAAAAACGTAAGCTGAACATCTTCCGGCAATGATGACGACATTCCCTGTAAATAGTATTCTTCTGTTGTGAGTCCCATTGGTTCAACGAATAATTGATGTCGAGGCTTATCAGAAAATCTTACAACTTTGTCCTCGATTGACGGACAGTATCTTGGACCTACGCCCTCAATCATGCCAGAATATAAAGGTGATTTATCCAGGTTATTAAGTATAACTTCATGTGTATTACTATTTGTATAAGTAATATAACAGCTAACTTGATTCTCTAAGTTTTCAACTGGAGTTTCAAATGAAAATGGTACTATATCTTCATCTCCGTCTTGTCTTTCAAGTACATCAAAATTTATACTTCTTTTATGTACACGACATGGTGTTCCGGTTTTAAAACGACGAAGCTCAATTCCATTATCTATCAGGCTTTGAGACAGTCCAATACTCGGAAGTGCAGAATCAGGTCCGCTTTCATAACAACAAGTTCCAATATAAATCTTTCCCTTAAGATAAGTTCCAGTCGCAATAATTACAGCTTTGACTTTATATTCAGCTCCAAGCTTTGTTATTAAACCGCTGATTTTACCATTTTCAACTATAATTTCAGTTACTTCTGCTTGTTTAATTATTAGATTTTCCTGTAATTCACAGGTATGCTTCATATAATCATGATATTTTACTCTGTCAATCTGGGCTCTGAGACTATGAACTGCTGGTCCCTTACCTCGATTCAACATTCTGCTCTGAATGAAACACTTGTCGGCTGCCTTTCCCATTTCACCACCCAAAGCATCAATTTCCCGCACAAGATGCCCTTTTGCAGTTCCTCCAATTGACGGATTACAGGGCATATTTGCAATTTGATCCAATGAAATTGTAAACATTACTGTCTTGCAGCCAAGTCTTGCTGATGCAAGTGCAGCTTCAACTCCAGCGTGTCCTGCACCTACAACTGCAACATCAAATTCTCCCATAAAATATGACATATCTATTCCTCAACTCATTGTTCCACGTGGAACATCATTTTCCAACACAAAAATGCGAAAAAACTTCATCTACTACTGATTCTGTGATTTTCTTCCCGGTAAGCTCCAGCAAGTTCTGCTCTGCTTCATCTAATACAACATTAACTGCATCAAGAAATTCACCGTTATCTAAAGCAGAAATTGCACTGTCAATATTCTGGACAGCTCTTGATATACATGATCTCTGACGCTCATTTGAAGCTGTTGCTGATGCAAAAAAATCAGGCGATATATTAAAAATTTTTTCAATAGCTGCCTTAAGCTCATCTGAACCTGAGTTATCTTTAGCAGATAAATAAACAGTCTGTATAAAATTATTGTTGATATATTCACTGTCAATAGTCTGTTCAAGGTCAGTTTTGTTAATAACAGCAATAGAGTTTTTATTTTTAAATTTATTAATCAAATCAAAGTCGTCCTCCGTAAGCGGACAATTTCCATCGAATACTGCTATTATCAGCTCACTGTTCTGAGCAATTTTTTCAGCGATATCAATCCCCTTTCCCTCAATTATATCCTCAGTCTCATGAATTCCGGCTGTATCTGTCAGCCTGAGTACAATATCGCCTAAACGAACAGTCTCCTCAACAGCATCTCTAGTTGTTCCTGCAATATCAGTTACTATGCTCCGCTCAAATCCGCTTAGGCAATTGAAAAGGGTTGACTTTCCAACGTTCGGTCTCCCTACGATCGCTGCTGAAATTCCTTCACGAATGATCCTTCCGCTGTCATAATTTCTGATAAGAGAATACAGCTCGGAGCGAATTTCGTAAAGCTCCTCCCGAAGATTATCAGGCTCTACCTCAGGTATATCTTCATCGGGATAATCTGTCCAGGCGGCAATTCCACTCAGTAAATACAACAGCCTGCCGGAACATTTTTCTGCTGTACGGAATATTGCGCCTTCACGCAGAAATTCAGCATTATTCAGCTCCGCTTCACTCTTTGCTGAAATTATATCCATTACAGCCTCAGCCTGGGTAAGATCGATCTTTCCATTTAGAAAAGCACGCTTTGTAAACTCTCCGGCTTCTGCATTCTCAGCACCGTTTTTAAGTGCTGCACGCAGGATTTTACGGGATACATACAGTCCCCCGTGACATGATATCTCAGCCACGTCTTCACCTGTAAAGCTGTGAGGACTGCGGAAAATAGTCAGTATACAGTCATCTATCCGCTCGTCATCATCATGGGCAATACCATAAGCACAGGTGTAGCCGGGCATTTCACTGACTGATTTTACATTGAACGGACGAAATATCTTTTCTGCTGTTTCGATCGCTCCCTCTCCGGAAATACGGATAACAGCAATTCCGCCGGGAGCATTCGGCGTAGATACCGCTGCAATTGTAGACAAAGTATCACCTCTTAAAAAAATAACGGCATAATCGCCGTTAAAATAATACTGAATTTTCGGGGAAGATCACTGCAAAAATCTTCCCAAATTATATTTTAAGAATATTAAATGATCGTTGTTTTAAGGATCAAAGCTCGATCTTGCCATAAAGACCGCCGGCAATATCGTCTTCAGGTCTTGGCTTTTTGTAATCCTTCTCAAAGCTTGTGGAGAGATCAATAGGCTTTGCTTCGATAGGTTCACGGTTATTTCTTCTGCGGTTATTTCCGCCCTTACCGCCTCTGTTTCCGCCGTCGTTACGGTTGTTATTTCTTCTTCTTCCGCCATTCTTGGGGTTATTGGAAGAAATAATGATCTTTCTGTAAGGCTCTTCACCAACTGAACGAGATGAAACTCCTTCGATCTTTGAGATAGCAGAATGGATAACTCTTCTCTCATAAGGATTCATCGGCTCAAGAGGCTGTGATCTGCCTGTTCTGAGAACGGATTTTGCAACCTTTGCAGCCAGCTGTTCAAGGGTCTCTTTTCTCTTTCCACGATAGCCCAGACAGTCGATCGTAATGCGGAAATAATCCTTATCGCCCTTGTTTGCAATGATAGAGCAGAGATACTGTATAGAATCGAGGGTTTCGCCTCTTCTGCCGATAATAGTGCCGTTATTGTCGCTGTCAATATTTACAACAGCACCTGTTTCATTCTGATAAACAGTGAACTGTGCATCAATATCCATTGCACAAAGAATGCTTCTGATATAATCAATAGCGATCTTCACCTTTGGTTCGAGCAGAGATTCATCTTCAATGAGAGTGAAATTATCCAGTGAATATTCAGCTTCGTCATCTTCCGGGTCTCTTGGAGTTTTCTCAGCCTTCGGAGCTTCAACAGCAGCTGGCTTCTCAGCCTTTGGAGCTTCAGCAGCAGCTGGCTTCTCAGCCTTCGGAGCTTCAGCAGCAGCTGGCTTCTCAGCCTTCGGAGCTTCA